>NZ_JBMERO010000002.1:0-291328 GCF_049310945.1 Bacillus sp. DJP31
GCTCTTTCCAAAACATCTGTACATCATTATTTATTAATAATTTCTGTTTATCTGATAGTTCTTCTCTTATTAACCTCAATCCGAAATACTTAAGTTTCCAGTCATTATCATGATTACTTAATAGATTGATAATTTCACTTGAAGGTAAGCTTCTATTTTTGTTTCCTAGAATTTTCAAACTATACTCAGCTAAGATTCCTGAAGTCAAATCTGGCTTTGCGATTCTTCTAATAACAAAACCGCCTGTATTGGCATCTTGTTGTCTAAGGATATAATCTACTATTTTCTCTTTTTTTACCAAGTCCAAATTCCCTGATTTACCCAAAATGTCTATAACTAGAAAAGTAGCAAACATTGTACCTTCTTTCTGGTGAGCTATTACATTATAGGAGCCCTCTTTAGTCTCTAAACCAACAATATGATTGATTAAGTCTGAGTTTAATGAATTTCCTAACAAAATATTGATATTAACAATGTAATATACATCCACTAATGCTATTTCTTTTTTCATTGATTCCTTTAATAATTTTTCTTGCCAGTATTCTTTTATTAATGAACTGTTAGCAATTCCATATTCATTGCAAAGATAGGCTAAATCATAGAAATACCCATAATGGCTGTCTACTGAAAGATTAAAAGATTTTAAAAATCCCTTTAAATCATTAACAGTAGTTTCACTAATTTTTAAATTTTCTCCTAAATAGAGATGATATGTAAATAATTCATCTAGTCTTTCTTCATTTGAAAGATTAGACTGTTTTAATAATGTTTGTATTTTCTGGTCATAGTTGCTTTCATAGATTAAAGGTTGTTCTGTCATCTTCAATATAGAATTAATTTTTAGTTTATCTATTTCATTTTCGGCTTTATATTGTTTAACATAATTAATTATATCTATTTTATTATATCTTGTATTCAAATATTGCAGCGTATAAACCGCTTTCCAAGTTTCATCCAAGGATGTCTCTTTATTAATCATAGTGTTGTAGTTTACATATTTCCCATCTTCTACCTCACCTAGCTTAATTAAAGCTATTGTGCTTTCAACCCATTTATTATTTAAATTACTTACTTTGTTAAACGACCACCTGCTAAAGCAGGTGGATTTAGACATAAATGTCAACGACTAAAGTCGTATATCAAGACTGAAGTCTTCTCAAAGTCCTTGTGCTAAAAGCATACTAAATTAGACTAAACTCATTCTTAAATCTTGAATATTTCATCTTTTCCCTCACTAAACTGGTTAGCTATATAGTTTCTAATAATTTCCTCAGTGATATTGCCAACTGTTGCACAGAAGTACCCTCTTGCCCACAAATGTTGTCCCCAGAATCTTTTCTTTAGTTCTGGAAATTCATCTTGTATAAGCCTGGATGATCGTCCTTTTAGGTACTGCATAATCTTACTTGGCGCAAGGCTTGGAGGACACGATAATAACAGGTGGATGTGATCTTTGCCCACACTTCCCTGCAGAATAGTGATCCCTCTGGCTTCGCATCCTTGCCTTATTAGCTCTCGCGTTCTTTTGGCAATTGGACCATGGAAAACCTTATACCTATATTTTGTGACCCAGATAACGTGGTATTTTATATCAAATACAGCATGACTACTTTTTTGATAACCGTCCATACTTCACCTCTATTGTAGTATGGACATTTAAAGATAAGGCTAAAAGCGTATACCGTCTAAAGACGGTGGATTTAAACCACGCATTTGTAAATTAAAGATGTCGGCTCTTTTATTGAAAATTCTATGCCAGAAAATGCGGCCAATTTTTTCCCTATGACGACATCAGGTCTGGCTCCAAACATAATAGATGCTCTACCTTTTACACGAATATATAAGATTACTTATATTTGATAGCCTCAGAAATATCCCCCTTCTGAAAATATGAAAAAATCACATACTATTAGGAAATTATGACAAAATAAACAATTACGAATCAAAAATTACATTAATCAACATAATAACATTAAAATATCAACTCAACTACGAGTACATAGGAGTGAATTTATGAAAACCGATCAGCTTAACCAACTAGATAATTTAAGAAAACTACAAGAGAAACTATCAAACGGATCGATTGACTATTGGAAAGAATATTCAAATATCGACACATGGCAATTTTGGGTAAATGTTAGTATGTTAGTAGTACCACTCATCATTCTTTTTATATTTATTGATCGACAAAAAGCATTTCACTTAGGTTTTTTTGGATATAGCATTCATGTCTATTCGGGATATATTGATGGTTTTGGGACTAGACATGGATATTGGGAATATCCATTTCAAGCAATACCTATCCTCCCTATCAGCTTTGCACTAGACACGTCATTAATTCCAGTCGTTTTCATGCTACTTTATCAATGGACATTAAATAATAACAAGAATTATTACCTTTACGCTTTTCTGGTATGTGCGATATTCTCATTCGTTTTTAAGCCTATAATGTCTGCATTAAGTTTAATAAGACTAGAAAATGGTGCGAATTTCTTCCATCTATTCCTAGCATTCATTGTAGGATCTATTCTTGCGAAATGGATAACAAACTTATTTTTATATTTTGAAAAGGGACGATAGTATGTAATTTTAAGAATAAGGTACCCCATTCTAAATCTTCATCTTCAGGGCTACTTATTTATCTAACAAAAGTTTACAAATCTTAAACAATAACTAAACTGTTCACATAACCTAACTGGAATTAGGACAATCTAAAAACACCATTGGGCTATGGCCAAGCGGTAAGGCAACGGACTTTGACTCCGTCATGCGTTGGTTCGAATCCAGCTAGCCCAGCTACTTTACTATTCACTAATAAAAAAGCAGATAATCGGTTAAATTAAATTCAACCATTACCTGCTTTTTTTATGAGGCAGAGCAATCTAACTTTGCTCTTGTTTTTGTAATATTTCTCAGTGCTGATTGATTATATCCTATGACCAATCGCTTACCGTCTGTAATTATCGGTCTACGTAACAGTCGGGGTTGCTCGACCAAAAGGGTCAATATTTCAGTTATGGTCATCTCGTTTACATCGATGTTTAAATTTTTAAACGTCTCACTTCTAGTTGCCAGAATTTCGTCTATACCCTCAGTAGTTAAGGATAATATTTGCTTTAATTCAAGTAAAGAAGGTGTTTCTCTAAACAAATGCCTCTCTTCAAATTGAATATCATGTTCCTTTAACCATGCTTTCGTTTTTCGACAAGATGTACAACTAGGATATGTGTAAAACATTAGCTCACTCATACTTCAACCTCCATTCATTCAACCATCGTAATGTTCATATGTGCAATTTACTTAATTCACGCAATTTATATTTATTATATATAAGTATCGTATATCATTTGTACAATGTATGTATAGTTATTTGTTTATTGAACATCATATATTTTTATACAAAATGAGATATCACTTCGAGTTATTCAAAAATAAGTCACAAACATCCTTGTTTCATATATTTACATCAGAGGAATCGTCTATTATAATAAATAGGTGATGGATTCAGGCATAAAAGGAGGGATACATATGGATCGTATGTACCGAGTACTGGGGTTTTGGACTGGGATATTTTCAGTCATGTTCTTTTTAGGTGATATGTATACAACCTCATTATTATTCTTAGGGCAAACTGTATTTTTTGTATTATTAGGCTATTTAAACCTTTCAGAACGTATGTATATTTATATTTTCGGTGCTTACTTAACCGTATTTTTTATTGGATTTACGTACTGGACCACATTTATGATGGTCCCAGGAACAGGCGGTCACTAATACAAGTATAATAAAAAGCGATGGGAGAATACTCCTCATCGCTTTTTATTTTTTAGTGACGTTTTTAGACTGAACGACGACGTGAAAAGAACTGCTAATCCCACCTTGCATCAGGAGTGACCGTATCGCACGGTTTTTTTTACTTTTCTCAGAAAAAGGGTCTGTATCCATATGCTCTTGAAGATAATCTAAAATACCCTCCTTCATTAGAAATTCATCCTGACGAAACAAGCCAAGAAAATCTAGTCCGCTATTTATCCCTGCTTTTATTAGCTTATCGAAATGAATATGAGTCGTTAAATCCATTTCACCAACATGTTTCAGTGGATCCCGGATGAGCTGGTGCTTGTAAAAGCCACGTAGGCTACCCTCTCTATGGTAAGGTGTATTCCATTCTTCATCTGTGTAGCCGTAATCAATCGTATACACAAGCCCTTCTTGAACCCATTCTCCTATTTTTTGAATGAATGAGCACATTTGACGAGGAATTTCACATTGTTGACCTTTGTTTATGCTCACTTGAAAGTCCTGAATAAAATTACTAATATCTTGGTTCACAAGTGGAACTAATTTTTCATGAAGCTCGTTTCCATTTTTTTCGGTCACACGTACCTCCAATAACTCGTTGTCCACCTTTTTTATAACATCTACTGGAAACGCATCGAAGAGTTCATTAGAAAAAATAATTCCTTTAAAATAAGGGTGAATTTTTTTTAGTTCCTCTAGTTCGGTTATGACTTCGACATTTTCATGACACTTCACAGCTTCTTCTATGATTCGCCTATGGTATGGGCTTGTCTCTAATATAAAATAACTTCCTTTAGAGTACGTTTCTGGTGATTGCTCTCTCCATACATTAAGAACTGTCTTGGCAAAAGTACCATTTCCCCCACCCATCTCGACAATAATAGGTTGAACGGCTTGTTCTGTCATATGCTTTATAAACACTTTGGCTAAAGTTTCTGCAAAAACGGGAGAGACTGAGCTACTTGTATAAAAGTCTCCTGACCTGCCAATTTTCTGTTGATCTTTCATATAATATCCGTAAGTCGGATGATATAAAGCCAATTCCATAAAGGTTGAATAGGATATAGAGTGGTTTGAATCTTTTTGAATGGCCTTTACAATATGTTCAATCATCTTTTCTCCAATCAATAACCATTTAAGAAAGGGTTGGTGTCCATCTCTTGCTGAATCGTAGTCTCTCTCCCATGACCAGATAATACGAGAGTTTCTTCAGGAAGTGTTAATAACTTTTGGTGAATACTTTTCATAAGTACATCTTGATTTCCTCCTGGAAGATCGGTTCGACCAATACTACTCTCGAATAGGGCATCTCCGGAGAAAACAAGTTGTTGATCTTCTAAATAATACGAGACACTTCCAGGTGAATGCCCAGGTGTTTCCAATACTTTAAGTTGGAAAGTTCCAACCAACAAATCACCTTCCGTTAAAATGATTTCATCTGCTTTTCTTAAACGGATTGGCTCCATATAAGGAACTTGGTTTGATAGGTTTAAAGAGGGATCTACTAACCAATCCTGCTCTTTTCTATGGATATAGACTGGAATCCCCCACATATCCCGCACATCATCCACAGCGCCAATATGGTCATAATGGGCATGTGTTAACAATACAGCAATGGGCTTTAACTTGTTTTCTTTTACGAAACCAAAAATTTTATCCGGCTCACTACCTGGGTCTATAAGTAAGCAGTCCAATTGTTCATTCCAAAAGAAATAAGCATTGGTTTGAACAGGTCCTAAAGACATTCTTCTCCATTTCATGTGTTTCCCTCCATTTACAAACTACTACCGTTATTTTACACTAAAAGAACGTGTTTCTAAAATAAAACCTTCTTTTGAAAGGAGAAGTATGGAACGAGTAATAGGAATTGAATTAATCCAATCTGAGTTTCATGATATTATTGAACCCTTTCTATCCCTTACGACCTCTTACAAAGAAAGAATTGAAACCTTTTACGTCTTTACTTCCCTTGATGAGGTAAACGATCTAGTAGTTGAGTTGTCTGAATTTGAAATCATTGAATCCATTCACAAACTTTATTTTTTGGAAAACCCAACCCTTTTTCATGACTTTACTGACTATGGCTTTCACACTTCATCAGGCTATTATTTACTTGAAGGCATGACTACTTATTTCACAATTGATCAGAGGGATGAGGGTGATCAGGAGATGGCTTTGTTACAATTTGATGAACATTTACTTGCCATCGATGAAGGGATTTATTATGTAGATCAACACCACCAAGAACTGATTCAAAATATTGCCAACGCCTACAACATCTCGATTCATTTTTTTGAACTCGACAAATGATCCTAAAACGATTAAAATAAATATGATAAAGGCTACATATGCTAGAGGTCAACATCACTAACATATCGTGATTAAGGATAGAAGATAACCTCTCATGTAAAAAATTAATAGAAGGGGGTATTATTCATGGGTTTAATTATTATTTTTGCATTAGTTACTTTACTTGCTGTAGTTGGGGCGGTCCGTTCCCTTCGCGAAAAAAATATGATGGGTTTAGGGTTTGCTGCAGGTACAGTTATCGTGTTTGGCTGGTTTACCATCATGACTCTTATCCATCATGGTTTTCCAACAGCACATTAAATTTAAAATAGAAAAGCCATCAACATTATGTTGATGGCTTTTCTATTTTCCTTTTCACACTCTCTAGCTTATCGTTCATTGTTACTTTCTTATCACGGCGGTCATCAATTCTAATATTGGTTGCCACTCTTTGTATCCCTTGTTGAAAAGGAGCTTCATGTATGGCTTGTATCACTTTAAATAAAACAGGCAATTCTCCCTCAATCAAAGTACTCATCGGTGTTAACTGAAACGAGATTAATCCATCCTCTTTAAACTTTGTCAGGATACTTTGAATTTCAGCCACATATGTACTAACGCTTGGTGTTTCTGTACCTATAGGAATAACTGTTACATCTACTATTGCCATACCTTTTCCGCCTCTCACATTTGTTTAATCAATGAACTTATCTCTTTCTTCTTCATATCTATAATCTCTTCTAATTGATAACCGATTAAACATAGTGTTCCATCCGGCGATATATTCAACGGGCGATCTAAAGAATCTTCTAGGACCAGAGTTTCTTCCCCATTTATGAGAGAGAACTTCATTAATTGTAACGATGCAAGCTCATTATTTTCTTCTTTAGGCTTGAAGTAAATAAAACTATCTGTTTCTGAGTCGTAATCATAATTCGGAATCCACCATCTATCTGAGAATGTATTAATCATCGGTAATTTGAAGCTTCCCTTTAGTTGCATCATCTCTGTGTCAAAAAATTGATACAACGATTCTGTTTCAGTACCAGAGATCGTGACTAATAGGTCCTTATACGTTCGGTAAGCTAACACACTGTCTAGAATTTTAATTTCCACATTGTCTTGACTATCCAAACTTAAGAGAGGAGCATTTAAATTTCCGTCGTTTTCCCATTTTAGATAGGCAATCTTTGTTGGTCCAACCCATTGAACAAAAGGTTGACTCACTTCACTTATTTGTTGGAGGTTTTGATTCACATCTAGTACATAGTTTTGAAAGGACCAATCTTCCTGAAAGCTTGTTATAAAAACTTCCATTTCTTTAAATGGATTCCATACATACTGAATCTCAACTGAATCTATAGTAGTTGACATCTTTTCTTTACCCTGCTGATCTACTATTGTTACTTTTGCTTCATTGCTAGAAACGGACGTTTGTAAAGCAAAGTAGCTTCTATCTTGACTTGCTTTGAGAGTGATTATTTGTTCAGTGGTTTCATAAAACAACTCCGCTACTCCAGTGTAAAGGTGATATTTATAAATTTTAGATCCATCACTATCATCTGTTATGTATAAAATAGTCGTATTGTCATACCAATCACCTATAGAATTGAATTGGCTTCCATTCAGTTCAATAGGGATGATTGATAAGCCACCGAAGAAATGTCCAGATGGCCCCTCCTTAAAACTACTATTTGTCTCTTTTAATGCAGCATCAACATTTCCATCCGATTTAAATGAAGAACAGCCAGAAAGTATGAAGAACTGCAAAGCAATCATGCATACAAATGCAATTTTGACCAAATTTCTCACCTCTACTACACGTCTACTTATTAATACGTTTATTATCATCAAAAAGTTACATTCTCTTCACAAAAAGATTACCTTCATGGTAACACATATAATTACGGTTAAGTATCAAATCCCATTCATCCCACAACTGAAGTCTCGGGTGATCTGGGCTATTTCATAAATGGGAGACGAATACACTCATGACTCTTATTAAGAAAAGCACAAGCGCCTTGATCAGCCTCAGGCATAGTAAATTGTTTGAAGCAAAAAAAAGTGTGATCTTCCCTTTTATTTGCTTCAGGTTATTTGACCTCGAGGGTCTAGGCGCTGGAGCTAGACATAGACCCTGTTTGAAAAAACTTATGCCTTCTTATCTTTCAAAAAAACAGCCGCACTAATGCGACTGCTCTGGTTTACTTAAATGATTCCTCTACATATATAAACTAGCTAAGAATATCCCTAGACTTTCTTCATAAATTTCATCATATTGGGATAAAGGTAACGGATTAACTCCACTTCCTAATTCAATCGTAAAACCTGGTCTTCTCCACCTGTAGATATACCAGTCTCGAAATCCTGCGTGACTGTCAATATTCCGAATCGCCTTATAGCCACTTACTCGTTCATATTCATTAGCTAATTGGGCAGCCTCTGGAGGCTCAAGACCTAAATATCCCCAATACATCTCTTCTCCTTGTGTATGGAAAGCAAGGACTCTTGAAAAATCACTTCTCAACGTAAGGTTAGCCATTGCGATTGCTTCGGGTTCAGTCAGTGGTTCGTCACCTGGGTAATCCCTTGGTGCAGGTTGCTTCGGTATTTTCCGCTCTTTTTCAATCTCCCAGTTAGCAGGATACTGATTATTTAAGTCTACTCCACGTATGTTCGCCTTCCAATTTGAAAAATCAAGACTAGCTTTGTTTATCTCTAACACATTGCTCCTATATGGCTCTAAGTTTGGTGGTCCCGTTAAAACCAAATCAACACCATCCGGATTAACCATCGGCACAATTGACAGGGTTACCTCTTTGTAAAAGGGTTGCATATAAAAGCCACGAATAGAGCTATCGGTTGTGAGTGCAACCAAATAATCATTCACAAACTGCATAACGAGCGGTGTAGTAATCCATTCATTCGCATGAAAAGAACCATTGATGTGTACTCTCTTTGACCCATTTCCAATTTTAATCTCATACAATTCATTTCCAAGCACTGAATTTCCGATCGATTGAATCTCAATAAAAGGATAGATCTTTTTTAGCTGTTGAAGATCCTCGACAAGTCTCTCATAGGAATACTCCTGTTTACCATTAATCACTCTAGTTATCTTTCTTAATGGGAGCCTGATGATACTACCCACCTGTAAGTTCTGAGCGTTATAGCGAGGATTTAGAAGTACAAGAGCATCTACAGCAATGTTCCTCTGACTAGCAAGTTTCCAATAAGTATCACCTTTTTTTATCGTATACCATTCTTCTGTAAAGCCAGATATATTTACAATACCACCAATTTGTAGTCCACTCTGATAAGCCGTTTTGTTAGAATCGATTACTAATGGTAAAGGCAATGCAAATAGTTGACTGTAATACCAAAGCGTATCACCAGCTCGAACCCTAACCTCCATGTATTCCCCTCCTCCAAAAAAAGGCATGCTGATTAAATGTATGTGAGTGAACAACGAAATATTAATTGAACAAAGGACCTTTGCTAAAAAGGAAGAAGGGAGTGGGCACTGAGAATCGATCACATAAAACCACCAACAAAAAAAGCCCTGATTTCTCAGGACTTTTCTTATTGTACCCCTTGCTCACCACGATAATTATTTCCATCATAGAATCGCAAAAGATCTCCATAAACAATCTTATCCGAATAATCTAATTCTCTCTTAGCCTTATCCAGATACGGCTCACAAATACTACCTTCTACAACTTCTCCTGAAGTCTTGTCGAAGCATTGGTTATCCGTATAAATGTATTGATCTGTAATAAAACTTCCATCACGTAACACAGTAAATGGAATTTTCCCTTTAGAGAATATATCTGTTCCAAAATGAACATCATTTCTAGAATCTATTCCCATTAAATGCAATAGTGTAGGTTTAAGGTCAATTTGACCAGATACAGTTGAAATCGTTTTACCCTCTTGTCCAGGAATATGCACAATTAATGGAACTCGTTGTAATTCAACAGAATCTACCGGTGTAATTTCTTCTTTACCTAAAAACTGTGCCATTGCTTTATTATGGTTTTCTGAAATTCCATAATGATCACCATAAATGACAATAATTGAATCTTCATACATACCTTCATCTTTTAATCGTTGAACAAAATGTTTAATCGCTTCATCTGTATAACGAACTGTTGGAAAATAACGATTTAACGTTCGGCTATTCGATGTATATTCATTTACCATTTTATCTTCTTCCCCTAATTCAAATGGGAAGTGGTTCGTAAGTGTAATCAGCTTTGTATAATAAGGCTCTTGTAACGTCTTTAAATGCTCAACAGATTGATCAAAGAATTCTTTATCCTTTAATCCCCAACCAATTGAGTTTTCTTCAGTAACATTATAGTCACCTATTTCAAAGAAACGATCATACCCCAATGAGTCATACATAATATCACGATTCCAAAAACTTTTATTATTTGCATGAAGAACAGCAGAAGTATAGCCATGTTCTTTAACAATTTCAGGTGTCGCTGTATATTCGTTTGTTCCATGAGTAAAGAAAACGGCACCTCGGCCAAGAGGATAAAGTGAGTTATCTAATAAGAACTCAGCATCTGACGTTTTTCCTTGACCTGTTTGGTGATAGAAATTCTCAAAATAAAAGCTATCTTCTATTAAGTCATTTAGAAAAGGTGTAATTTCTTGTCCGTCAATAGTTTCACCAATCACAAAGCTTTGTGTGGATTCCATGGATATGACGATAATATTCTTATCTTTTGCGATTCCAAACAGTTCATCATTTGGTTGTCGAAGATTAGCTTTTAAATAGTTTTCAATCTCCACAAACTCACTGCCGTTAGCCCACGCTCTTTGAGCAGAAGATTTAGACTGTAGAATGGCATCATAAATGTGATAATTATAAGTACCTATATTTTTCACTAAAATTTCACGGTCAAATGTTCTCGTTAATAACTGTGGTCTTTCTGTTTCAGCTAGACCAAGATTAACAACAGAAATAATAATTGCGACTAAAAGGTAAGCTTTCTTTTCTTTTCTTTGAATAAGTCCAGCCATTGTTTCAATACTTTTACTCTTTGCAACTTTTAAAGCTGCCCACAAAATAAATAAATCAATAAAAATCAGTAGATCTGGGAATGTAATTAATTCTGTAATACTATTTCCTAAATCACCCATGTTGCTTGTCTGAAATAAGACAGGAATTGTTAAGAAATCATTAAAGAAACGATAAAAGACAACATTACCAAAAAGAATAAAGCTAGTGATAAAGCTAAAAACGAATAATAAGCGCGTTCTATACTTCTCTTTCACCAAAAGTGTGATCCCTAGTAAAAATAATAAAAAGCTTAATGGATTCATAAACAAGATGAATTCCTGTTTCCATGACTCTATTTTAATATCAAAGCTAGTTTTATAGACTATATACGTCTTTAGCCACAGCATGAAAATTGTTAAATATAACGGCCACATTCTTTTTAAAGTGGATTTATTCATAATCTTGTACCTCCTTGGAGCAATTTACTACTCTATTTAATAATCAGAATATTACATTCTCTTTTTACAATTATTGGTTTATCTCAAAAGGAAACACAGTTAATATTAATGTTTTTTTTACAAAAAATCAATGTTTATTTTACAATAGACTTTTATAATGAAATTATCACAACATTTTTATAGGCTCGTCTTATATGACGAATGAAGTCCACAAAAAGTTTCAGTTATAGGTACATTTCCTAACTAAAAATATAAAAAAGAGACTCTATACCTACTCAGAGTCTCTTTTTTATAAAGAAAAAACTATTCTATTTTCCTGTGTTTGACTTAACTAACCATGCTCCACCAATTACACCGGCATCATTTCCTAGTGTGGCGATGGAAATCTCTGCCCCTATTGCTACTCTTGGAAATGTAAATTTTTGAAAATATTCTTTTACAGGTGCTAGTAATAAATCACCAGCACGTGACACACCTCCACCTAGAACAATTTTCTCGGGATTGACTCCGTTTGCTAAGTTTGCAAGTGCTAATCCTAAATGAAACGCAGTTTGGTCTATAACTTTTAACGACAGAGGATCATTCTTTCGAGCAGCGTCAAATACATCTTTCGCCGAAATCTTACTATCCTTTTTAAGAAATAGTGACGATTCTGGATGTTGGTTAACCATCTCCATTGCTTGTCGAACAATTCCAGTTGCAGAAGCAATCGTTTCCAAACATCCTGACTTTCCACAATTGCACGGAGCCCCGTTCACTGGAATGGAAGTAATATGACCAATTTCTCCACCCGCTCCATTAGCTCCATGAATGACTTCTCCATTGGCGATAATCCCGCCACCCACGCCAGTGCCGAGGGTTACGACGATAACATTAGTTGCTCCTCCACCTGCACCTTTCCACATTTCACCCAAGGCGGCTATGTTTGCATCATTATCAACAAATGCTGGCAAACCAGTAGCCTCTTCTAGGTGCTTTTTTAGTGGATAATCCTTCCAGCCTATATTAACTGCTTCATAAATTAACCCAGTATCCATTTGTACAGGACCCGGAGCTCCCATTCCAATTCCGGCTAACACATCTTTTGTTTCGCCAAGTTGCTGAAGTTTCTCTTCAATGGCTGAAGCGATATGCGATGTAATATTCTCTCCATCATTACTTAAGTCAGTTGGGATCTCCCATTTATGGGTAATTTCTCCTTCAACCGTTATAAATGCCATCTTTATAGTTGTACCACCTAGATCAATTCCTACTAGCCATTTTTGTTTCATACTAATTCATTCCTTCTTCGTCTGTCTTTTTCCTTTTCTATTGCTTGTCTTATTAGGAGGTGTCCGAGTTTATAGTTTTGGACATCAAGCAGCTGCAACTGGTACATTTCACGAAGTTCATCTTCCATCATGTCTAGATCTGCTAACCGATCACCTATGTAAATAAACGTACCATGTTTCATTAACAATTGCTGAACATCATAGATTGTTTTCATTTTTTCACCTACTATGCATTTCTTCGGAGGTACTATTCACTTTAAGAGTAGCGATAATCTTTTTACAGGTCAAGCTTTTAAGTAATACAAAAAAGTGCCATGAAAATGACACTCTACTCGTTTAACGATCAGGATCTTTTGGATGTAAAGCAGTAGGTCTTCTATTTTTTAACGGGATAGGTGCTCTAAATAACACATCTCGCATAGCTCTGTACGAAAACGGAATAAAAGGCCATAGATAAGGTAAATTAAATGATTTCATACGAACCAGCATCACAAGCCAAGCAGTCATTCCTATTACAAGACCAATCACTCCACCTATAGCAGTTAGGATTAAAAAAAGTAAGCGTACAATTCGATTTGCTAAACTCATTTCATAGCTTGGGGTTGCAAAAGAGCCAATAGCTGCAATAGCAAAATATAAAATGACCTCATTAGAAAGGAGTCCAACTTCGACTGCCACCTGACCGACCATTAAGGCAGCAACTAAACCTAAAGCAGTTGCCAAAGCGGATGGAGTATGAATAGCTGCCATCCTCAGCATATCCAAACCGATCTCGATAATTAAAAATTGGGCTATAAGGGGAACTGCTCCCACATTGTTTGGTCCAATAAAGCTAAGTGCTTCAGGTAAAAGCTCTGGTTGAACAGCAAACAAATACCATAATGGCAACAAGAATAGTGAAGCCCACACGGCTACAAAACGAACCAAACGAAGATAGGCACCTACAACCGGTTTATTCCGATATTCCTCCGCATGCTGTAAATGATGCCAAAATGTTGTTGGAGTAATCATGACACTTGGTGAGCCATCCACAATAATCAGTACATGACCTTCGTACAAATGAGCCGCTGCCGTATCCGGTCGTTCGGTGTATCTAACAACTGGATATGGATTAAGATGACGCCCTGAAATAAATTCTTCTATCGTTTTTTCAGCCATTGGTAAACCATCAGTATCTATTTTGCTGATAGAATCCTTAACTGCTTTTACTTGTCGCTCTTCTGCAATATCCTCTATGTAACATACACAAATATCAGTTTTACTTCTTCTGCCTACTTGCATATATTCCATTCTTAAAGTCCTGTCCCTTACTCTTCGTCTTGTTAAGGCTGTATTAAAGACTATGGTTTCTACATAGCCATCTCTGGCTCCACGTACAACGCGTTCTAAATCAGGCTCTTGTGGCCCTCTGACAGGGTAGGTCCTTGCATCAATCATAATGGCATAGTCTATCCCGTCTACAATCAGTGCAGTCGGTCCAGCTAGGACAGTATCCACAACAGCGTCAAGATCATCCACCTTTTCAATTTCTACATACGGGACATGAGTTTTTAATAGCTTTTCTAAAGGATTTGGTTCAAGTTGCTGTGGTTCAAGAGTAGAAAGTAACTTCATTAAATAGTGAAGGATATCATCTTTAACAAAACCATCAATTAAAAAGAAAGACATTTTTCTCCCAGCGTATTCTTGATCCAGCTGGATGACATCAAAGCTTTTGTCAACACCAAGCTCTTGTTTTAAGTAGACTAGATTTTCTTCTATATTGATAGACACATTCTTTTTTTCTTTGATCATATTCCCACCTCATCATAGACATTAGAATCTATGTTCTACATCCATCATTAACGTAACAAGTAGGAAACATACGTAAGCACTGTAAGAATTTGACCCTGATTATCTTACTAGGAATGATTGTACCATCTGTTTCATAATATTTAGGGATAGGTCGTTTGGAGGGGTTGATAAAAATGAATTTAAAAATGAAGCGAATGATTTATATTGCCGTTATTTTCTTACTAACTATTACACTTACAAAGCTTCTGTATCCTCAAGAAGTAAGAGAAAGCCTAACCTATTTTCCGATTGACCCTTCTTTATCCTTTTTAACAGCGGAAACTATACTTACTTTACAAACCGAGAAGGGAAATGATGAGCATTTCGTAGACTGGGAGACCATCTCAGAAACAGACAAAAAGGTCTATTTACGACAAGATGTCTCCATTTTGTTTCGTGGTGGATTTTTAGTAGATTCCATGTATCAATGGAAAGAGAATGCTTCTACCTTAGAGCAATTGAAAAATGTTAGAGGTGAGGAGAGTAGCTTATTTCAGTCTATTTCTCTTCATCATGCCGAAATCCATTTACAAGACGATGTCATTAAAAGTGCCCAAACCATGACAATGAAAAACCTTTACATAATCGATTCTTCCTTTAGCCCACTAGATTCTTTTCAAAAGCCCTCTAATAAAGAACAATCAGAATGGAAGAAAATTGTTGATCATGTCCTAACTGAGCATCTAAATTATAGCTGGAATGAGTTGATTAGCTATTTCCAAATAAATAGAGAAAATTATTATGAAATAACCATGCTAGATTTAATAACATACAACAGCAAACCACTGCCAGGCTTTGACCAAGGCAAGTCTCAAGAAATAATTGGACAGCTATGGGAAGGACTATACAAAAATTACCTCCTAGGAATTAAACTTTCTCCTAGTGAGACCATCTCTCCAATCGGTAGTAAAGTTCCACTTATCCTATTGAGTAAAGACCTTACACATCTTTATATATTAATTGAAGGAAAAGACGGAGAGAAAATTAAACTAGTGCAGGAGCTGTGAGGCTAAAATCATGGTTGAAAGATTTATCGACAACAATCCAAATTTACCCATATTTTTAGATCTCTCCATAAAAAAACCTGCTGAAGTTTAAGCAGGTTTTTCATCTAAATGCTTGTTTTAAGAAACGTTCCCGGATAAAAGGCAGTTGCATAGCGAACTGAACGGCCAAACGTCGAACTAGTGGGTTTCCAAGAATTGAATTTAATACTCGATAACGCTTTCTAAAGATAGAATACACAAGAAAAACAAGAGCAGCTACTAAAACAGAATTCCGCATCATCCATCCCTCCTACTACTAATGTGCAACAGAGGGCTCAATCTTATCCATTGGAAATGTTCAACAACAAATTTATTAGTAGGCCGATTAAAGTAGCGATCATTATAGATAAAAAGTTTGTTTTATCATTGTTCATCCATGCCTTTCCACTCACTAACTTTGTGTCATCATGGCAATGCTTTAATTTCTCTGTTAGTACATGACATTTGGCACACTTATATTTCGCTTGAATGGTCGCACCAATGATGGTGTCAACCAAAGAGCCTAGTGAACCTACTGCTGTTATGATTAATACAGTTTGAAGGGTAAGCTGGTCAAATAAAATATAGGAAGATAAAGCGATTATAAGAGCACCAAATAAAGTTGCGATGCTACCAAGAATGGAAATGGCACCAGATGTTCCGGCTGGCACAATTTTTAAAGTTAGCACATGAATAGGTAACTTTTTACTTAAGCTCCCAATCTCGGATGCCCAAGTATCTGCATTGGCTGCTGCAATAGAGATACAAAAAGAAAGGAGCCAATAGTCAGAAGGAAAAAGCCAATATAATAAACTAAAGAGTGCTGGCAAAGATCCATTTGCTAGAACTTGAGCGTAATCTCTTTGATCACCTTTTTCTACTATATCCTCCATCGTCTTTTTCTGCTTCCCTTTATATTTACTCCAAAAACTTGATGTAGCAAAGAAGATTCCGAGTAGAATAATTCCTTCTATATGTAGTCCAATTGTGATGAAAATCGCAATTATACATGCAGATATTGCACCGCTAAAGGTCAAACTTCTTACTTTAAATCCTAAAAAAACGAAAACAAGAATTAGTATAAAAAGTAGAGTATTATTCAAGGCAATCAATAATCCTTTTTTCCGTGATAATTATTTGTACAGGTACATCAAACGACTCAATAGGAAGCTTGGGTAAAAGCTGACATTCAAACAGTAAAGAAATTGTTTGTTCTTGATACCCCTCTAAATAACGGTCAAAGTAACCCCCACCATATCCAATTCGATACCCTTTTTCAGTAAAGCAGACGCCCGGTACGATCAATAAATCAATCTTTTGAGGGTCAACTGACTTTGTTTTTGAAACAATAGGTTCCAGCAAACCAAAATAAACCGTTTCTAATTGATTAAAGGTAGTAATTCTTTTGAAGACCATCTTCTTTTCTTCAGGCAAACACTTTGGAACAGCTACTTCTTTCCCTTCTTGCCAAGCTCGTTCAATGATTTCCCTCGTTTCTATCTCATTGCCTCGGGAGATTGTGATGCCGATAAGATGGGAGTTTTTCCAGCTTTCCGTTGAATATAAAGTGTCTGCAATTTGCTTTGAGAATTTTGTCACTTCATTTTCAGAGAATGATTGAAGTCGTTTTTTCATGTCCAGTCGGAGTTCTTTTTTTGTTTTACTCATATAACAACACCCCAAAGGTTTATTGATACATATCTTTAATGGTAATCACTTTTAACGCAAGTAATTCTTCTTCTGTGAGCTTTGATTGAACGGTAAGAAGGAGCTCAGCTTCTTCCTTTGAAGTTAATCCATTAGAAATCATAGACTGCATGTCTTTTATTTCACTTAATGTGAATTTCTTTAACAACACCTTGGTTGCTTCTTCTTTTGTATTAAAAGGAAGATTCTCTGCATTTGAAAGAGTTTCATCCTCTAAGAATTGCTGTAATTCAGGATTATTTTTCACCTCTTCTAAGATGAGATCTATCTCACCACTATTTTCTA
Organism: Bacillus sp. DJP31; assembly: GCF_049310945.1. Classification (NCBI taxonomy): domain Bacteria; kingdom Bacillati; phylum Bacillota; class Bacilli; order Caryophanales; family Bacillaceae; genus Bacillus; species Bacillus sp. DJP31. The sequence continues at coordinate 17,684 of NZ_JBMERO010000002.1, forward strand.
ACTCCGCATAGACCTGAGCTATCACTTGGTCAGCAACATACCCAGTACCCACCTGATACACACCATATCCGATGACTGTTAATAGGACCAAAGAAACAATGATACCGATTATGTATTTCATTTTATTACAAACTCCTTTCTCAGTTACCGGCAAAAAAATTATAGTAATTAAAGTATATAATCAAACCTCTATTAATTTCAAAAGAAAAGCCATTTTCTTGCTAAATCAAAATAGCCGCAAACCTTCAATTATAAAGGTCTACGGCTATGTTTTGTGAACATTATTTTGTTTCACGGTGAAGAGTAACTCTCTTTAGTCTTGAGCTGTATTTCTTAAGCTCAATACGTTCTGGATTGTTACGCTTATTTTTCTTCGTAATATAGTTACGATCGCCAGTCTCTGTACATGCTAGAGTAACAGTAACGCGCATTATATATCCCTCCAAACTTTCATTACATTCAATCAGACTTTACTATGATAGCATTTTTAATTAAGAAATGCCAGTCCAATTTTACCGTAATTAAAAAACAATAAAAAACGAGCTTCATCGAATGTAGTAAAGCTATTTTTTCAACTCAAGTGGTGTGTGCTGTTCATGTAAAAGCACTTGGTAATATTGTGCTGTTTTTTCACCAATACAATCCCAATTGTATTCTTCAATAGCTGTCTTTTGTCCATTTTCAGCGATTTTTCTGGACAATGCTGGATTGGTTAAAAGCGCAATGATGGCCTTGGAAAGCTCTTTAGATGACCCAGGTGCAACGGTTAACCCTGTCACTCCATTTTTCACAAAGCTAGTGAGTCCACCCGTATGTGATACCACAACTGGTTTTTTTGCAATCATCGCTTCTAGTGCGGCAATGCCAAACGGCTCATAAAGACTTGGAAAAACGGCAATGTCACAGCTTCTCAATAGTTCATTCCGTTCATCATCGTGTACAAAGCCGATTAGGTGAATATGGTCACCTAATCCTCTCGAATGAATTTCATCCTGATATTTCTTTTCTAACGGACCTTTACCGGCAATAATAAACGTAACATTCGAATGCTTTTTTAGCACTAAAGGTGCCGCTTCAATTAATGTTTGAAATCCTTTTTCTGGCACCATTCTTCCAATCGAAAAAACAATATGGTGATGGTCAGGAACGGATTCTATCCAGCCTTGATTTGCGCATGAAGACGGGTTAAAGTACGTGTGATCTACCCCATTTGGAATGACCACTAACTTTGCATGGGATAATGGGTCCAACTCCATAATCTCATTTTTCATATATTCACTGCAAATGAGTATAGAGGTTGCTTCTCGAATTAACCGAAGTTCACTCTCTTGTATACTTGTTTGCAAATCTGTATAAATCCCTTGATTCCTTCCGTGCTCTGTTGCATGTATGGTAGCTAATAACGGAATAGTAAAGTGTTGTTTTAATGTGATTGCAGAGCTTTCAACTAACCAATCATGCGCATGAATGATGTCGAAGTTTATCTTTTTTGAAAGTTCTAATGCCTGCTCTACAATGCTCAGGTTTAGACTTCCAATCCAATGGAGAAAATCCTGCACTCCCGGCTGATAGCTATTCACTCTATATACATGTACCCCTTCTAACATTTCATATAATGCACTTTCTTGGTCTTCCTTCGCTGTAATCACATACACCTCGTGCCCTAGTTTAGCAAGGGCTTTGGACAATTCAAAAACGTGACGAGCTAGGCCTCCGATAATTCTTGGAGGATATTCCCAAGTTAGCATCAATATTTTTAGAGAGTTAGAAGCTAGAGGAAGCTTCTCAATATATTGATCATGTTCAGAATGAAGCGGTGAGAGATCAATATTTAACATAAAAGGATAGTCTGATTCTAGACTCATTAACAGTTCCTCTGTTATATTCCCTTTTTCGAGTTGCTCTAAGACAGATACAAAACGCTCGATATGTTCATTACATCGATTAGCGGCATATTGGCTAGCACTTTGGTTGTCTAAAATAAATGCCCAATCACTACTAGTAGCTAGCATCCAGTCTCGACATAATTGCTGAATGGTGCGTTGAATTAGTGGGTTCGATAGGTCCGTCGTTGAGTATAATTCGACTAATTTTTTTTCCATCCAATGCAAGTGACGATACATCCATTCATTCCGCTCATTTAACCAAACGTCCCCATACCCTTCACGTCCCCATGTTGAGAATGTGACATGAGCTGTTTCTAAATCTTGATAATGTCGTGCGAGATACTCACTTGGAGTGATCGCTTCTATTTGGTTGTTTGGAGTAGCAAGTACTTCGCTAAACCATGCAGGTCCTTCAAACCACCAATGTCCAAACAATTCCGCATCAAAAGGTAAGGTTACAATATGAGGAGGAAAACTTTGTCCACCAAACTGGTTTAGCTGTTCCTCTAAGGTTGCTCTAAAATCCCTAGCATGCTCAACCGTTTTTTGGTTTGCCCATTCAGGAACATAGATCTCTTTCCATTCAGTATCACCTGTTATGCGATGATATTTTAAACCCGTGTCAATTCTGATCCCATCTGGGTGAACAAAAGATTGAATATAATCCCAATCTCTTTCATAAGCTAGATCCCTGTAAAATTCACGGTAGTCACGATCGCCTGGATATCCTTCTGATGAACTCCAAATTTTATTAGATATTTTTTGATTTCTTGCAAATAGGGCGATTCCATGTGGAGAGTAAACAGGAGCCCCTACACCCTTTGTAGGTATCGGATCAGCAAAGTTTAAGGAATGCTCGTCCACAAAGGTATACTGTATCCCTTCACGATAAAGAATTAAATCTACCCCTGGAGTATAGGCGCATTCAGGTAACCAAATTCCTTTTGGTTTCACACCGAAATGTTCTTCAAAACATGAGATACCTTGCTTAATTTGCATTCTGACGCCTTGTTCGGTTTGTAAATACGGTAAAAAGGTATGGGTCGCAGAAGAAGTGATACATTCAATCATTCCCTTTTTAAAGAAATGTTTGTAACCTTCTAAAATGTTCTGATCATATTTTAAAAATGTTTCTCTAATTTTCTCGTATCGATCTTCGTAGAATTGTATAACGACTTTTTCTTTTGGATCTGTTACACTTGCCTTTTCCTTCTGTATGAGTGCATCCGTTTTATCTAAAAAATGCAAATATCTTCTTTGTACCAAGGGATCAGCTAGCATTTCCATTAGTGGTGGTGAAAATGATATCGTCCATTTTTGCTGTTGATTCTCTTTTTCCAAATTCCATAGTAATGGTATGTAGCTTTCTGTAATCGCTTCGTAGAGCCATCTTTCCTCTAATCGATTCGCTTCTCGGTGTCTTACATAAGGCAGATGAGCATGAAGAACAAAGTTCACATACATAGAATTCATAATATTCACCCTCAATTATTTGATTTTTTCATAATAAGAATAGGTAGAAAAATTCTCCAGCCAGCTTGGGCTTGACACTAAGCCTGTCTTCCATTTATACACATTCTCTGAAAACATCCCCACTTGGTTAGGCGAGTTCCGAGGCGTTTCAATGGAATTTGAACGAAGAATAGTAAAAAATGCTCCTTGATCTGTTTTAATTCCAAGATCAGCGATATATGTTCGATTTGGTTCAAGTTCTGTAATAAACCAATTGTTTATCATTTCAGGTAATGGAATTTCACATTCAAAGTGAGCATTTTGCCCATTAAATACAAGGGAAGTAACATCATATACTTTTAAAAATTTAGGTAGAAAACTCCATTCTTGACCAAAATGATGCTCTAAGAAGCTTTTTTTAATAGATGATAGCTCCCAATATGTATAAATAGTCGTTGCATTTTTGACCATTGCACACATCATATCTAAATTATAGGATGAAGGCTTGTCCAGATACTGAGACAGTTTGTGAGGTTGATCTTCCATCTCATGTTGATCTTCGTTATTGCCCTCAGTCTCTTTTATATGCTTACTCCAACGGTAATGAATTTTTCCAACCGTTGTCTCCATTTCCTTGGCAATCTCTCTAAAGCTTAATCCTTCATTTCTTAGATTAATGATCTCCTGTATCATGCATTCCACCCCAAACTTTTAGTCTATGCTCTCACATGAGTGTTATATGCCTTTTCTATTGCTTTTGTTCATCTTAACATTCGTTTCAAACTCTCACAATAAACACATTTTGTCGTATTATGCGGGATTAGATGGGACATAAGGTTTAGTAAATATTAAATTTTTGAAAACGTTTTCTTTACAGAATTAGACATTATTTTCAACGCAGATACTACAAAAAAAAACAAAAAAAGAGCGAATTCAACGCTCTTCATTTTGTTTAAGATAGAGATCATCTGTATCAACTAACGGTGCATTAACTAAAAGTAAGGCTGGGGATATACCCGTTCGACTTCTTTCTTTGTGATAGAAATCTTCATTAATTAATGAATTGGCTCGGCTTGCACTTGTATCATAGACATTACTTTCCGAATGAACTTTCGTTTTATTTGAAATTTTGTTGTTTGCTTCAATTATATTTTTGTCTTCGTCCATGTTAGTCCTCCTCCTTAGAATTCACAACTAGTTTTAGGAGTTTACAACCGAACTATACAACTAATATAGGATTAACCCAAGAATAAAAGTAACAACGACAATCAGCAAAGGTGCTACTTTCCAATAGGTGAGAAGAAAAAAGAATAGAAGAGCAATAGCAAATGATAAAGGCTCGTTCACAGCACTCGTAAAGACTGGGTCATAAAAAGCAGCGATTAATATACCTACTACAGCTGAATTTACACCCGTAACCGCACCTTGAAGTTTTTGACTTGATGAGATTACATTCCAAAATGGGATTGTTCCAATGACTAATAAAAAGGCTGGAAGAAAAATAGCAATAGTTGCTACAACAGATCCAAAGATTCCCCCTTGAACGGCTCCAAGAAAGCTTGCAAAAGTAAATAGAGGCCCTGGAACTGCTTGTGCCAATCCGTATCCTGACAGAAATTCATCTTTCGTTACAAAACCTGACGGTACAACTTCTCGTTCCAATAAAGGTAAAACCACATGCCCACCACCAAAAACGAGTGAGCCTGAACGATAATATATATCTGCAATCGTTAGCCAACCTTGTTCAAATATTGTTGTTAAGATAGGCAGTATGCCAAGTAATAGGAAGAACAAGGCTAAGGAAATGAAGGCTACTGTTTTTGAAATAGGGAAATGAAGTTTACTGACTCCTTCGTTTTGTTTACGAAATAGATACATCCCTACTACAGCAGATGAAATGACAACGATCACTTGAGATGCAACAAATGGCCAGATGCTTATAAGAACGGCCGTGAGTATAGCAATTGTCTTTTTACTTCGATTATCTGTGATATTCTTCCACATCCCCATTATTGCTTGCAGGACCACAGCTACAGCCACTAGCTTAAGGGCAAATATACCTTTGGATAAACTTTCAGGTATATGTGAAAAATACACACCAAATAGAAGCAACACTAGGATAGATGGGAGAGTAAATCCTATCCAAGAAATGAATCCACCTACTATTCCTCCCCGAATTACGCCAATCCCGAATCCCACTTGGCTGCTTGCAGGACCAGGAAGAAACTGACAAATTGCAACTAATTGTGCATATGCTCCTTCATTGAGCCATTTTCTCTTTTCAACATATTCATTTCTAAAGTAACCTAGATGAGCAATAGGCCCACCAAATGAAGTAAGACCTAATAGTGTTGAGACTTTCAAAATCTCTATATAAGTTACTATCCGATCTCTCATACCTTCTCACCTTCTTACGTTTTCTTATACCATTATATCAATTGTTAATCCTTGAAAAGTAAAGGTTTTGTAAAGTTGGTTATAGGACAGTTGTGCTTCAAGTTTAGTTTTCTCTTCGGATATGGTATAAATGAAAGAGATATCTTTTGGAAAAAGAAGTACGAGGTGAAATCATGGAGTTTGTTATTATTGGATTATTCTCGTTTGCGATTCTCTTATTAATTTTATCCTTTTTTAAACGAGATAAAGTAAAAGATTTAGAAGAACAGTTAGAACAACTATCTTTAATGACCATACAGGAAAGTTATCAAATGAACAAAAGAATCAAGATTCTTGAAGAAGAACTATTATTCCAGGACGATGATTTACAAAAAACCTTTAAGAAGTAATGGAAACTAAATAATGAGAGGTTAAATTAAATATGAGTAAGAGTTTTTTACGTGGTCTTTCAATCGGTATTATTTTAATAACATCTATATTTACCCTTTATTTAAATCCGTTTAAGGATGAAAAATATCTAGAAGAGCAGCAAAAACTCAGTGATCAAGCTGTTTCAACTTATCTTAAGAGTAAAGGTCAGACAGTCATTACGTTAAATGAATATAATTCACTTAAACAAACGAAGGAAGACTACACTAAATTGGAAGATGAATCTAGCCAATTAAATGAGACTAAAGAACAGCAAAAAGCTATATCTTATGGCTATAGATTAGAGATTAAAGAAGGTATGAATAGTCCTGATGTAAGTGAAGAATTGGAAAATGCAAATATTATTGAAAGTGCAAAACAGTTAGAAGAATACTTACAAACCATGGATTGGGAAAGTTCCATACAAATTGGTATATTTGAAGTAAAGAGTGAAATGACACTTGAAGAAATCGCAAAAATTATTACTAAAAAAGGGTAGTTGGACTCCAATTTTTCACAATCTGAAGCGGTTCGGATGTTTTTCTGTCATTTAAATACATACATGTAAAAAAACCTTAGTCATAAATAGACTAAGGTTTTTTTTATTACGCATTTAAATCGTAATGTTGTCCTTTAACTAAGTAAAAGATATTCTCAGAAATATTTGTTGCATGATCAGCTGTTCGTTCAATGTATCTAGTAACAAATGCAAGCTGAGTAATTTGGGCAATTTGTTCAGGATGCTTTGGCATCATAGAAAGTAGCTCTTTAATAATTTCCCCGTACATCTCATCTACTTTGTCGTCTAATTCAGAGATTTTTTTAGCAAGTATTAAATCTTGTTCATTATACGCTTTTAATGAATCCCTTAGCATTTCTAAAGCTAGTCGATGCATTTTTGGAATATCTTCTAATGGCTTAATAAATGCTTCTGATCCAATACGGATTGTTGCTTTTGCAATATTAACTGCATGATCTGCCATACGTTCTAAATCTGCTGCTATTTTTAATGCTGCCATAATTCTACGTAAATCCGTGGCAACTGGTGATTGCTTAGCAATTAATAGGATAGCAAAATCATTGATTTCTTCTTCAAGCTTATCAATTTTATTATCATTCTCAATAACGACAAGTGCTTTTTCTATATCTTTGTCTAATAAGGATGCCATTGCTGCTTCAAGGGCTACTTCTGTGAGTTTACCTAACTCTAAAAGCATTTCTCTTAACTTATTTAAATCAACTTGAAATTTTTCACGAACTGTCAATAGGATCACCTGTCCTTAATTATTGGAATAATTAACCAAATCTACCTGTGATGTAATCCTCTGTTCTCTTATCATTTGGATTTGAGAAGATGTTATCTGTTGCTCCAAATTCTACTACTTCTCCATTTAGAAAGAAAGCAGTTTTGTCAGAGATACGTGCTGCTTGCTGCATATTATGTGTAACAATAATAATACTATAACTCTTCTTTAATTCTTGAATTAGCTCTTCTATTTTTAATGTTGAAATCGGGTCTAATGCAGAAGTAGGTTCATCCATTAGAATGACATCTGGCTCAATAGCTAGGCAACGCGCAATGCAAAGTCGTTGCTGTTGTCCACCTGATAAACCATATGCATTTTCATGAAGACGATCTTTAACTTCTCCCCATATGGCCGCCCCACGAAGACTCTGTTCTACAATTTCATCCAACACTTTTTTGTTACGAATTCCATGAATTCTAGGGCCATACGAAATATTTTCATATATGGACTTTGGAAATGGATTTGGTTTTTGAAATACCATTCCTACTCTTGTTCTTAAATCTTCTACCTTAAATGATTTATCGAGGATACTTTTCTCTCTATATAAAATTTCTCCAGAGATACGTACAACTGGAATGAGCTCGACCATTCTGTTTAACGTTTTAATATAAGTTGATTTACCACAACCTGATGGTCCAATGATTGCAGTGACTTCATTTTCAGCTATAGAAAGGTTAATGTTTTTCAACGCTTGATCCTCACCGTACCAAAGGTTAAGGTCTTTCGTATCATACACGATTGTCTTATTTATTTTAGCGGTTTCAGAACTATTCCCCTTAGCCACCACATCAATTTTTCTCTTTTCACTATTAGACAGGACTGTCATAGTTCAAAAACCCCCAAAAATTAAAATCTTCTCTGAAATTTATTTCTAATAATGACTGCAATGGAGTTCATCAAAAACAGGACTAACAATAAAATAACGATCGTAGCTGCAGCAAGGTTTGCATATTCATCCACAAGTGCAGAGTCAATCGTCCAATAATATATTTGCATAGGTAATATTGTAAACTTATCTAAGATCCCGTCGGGTAGAGGGATAAGTAATGCTGGTATACCTATAACAACTAGTGGGGCGGTTTCACCTATAGCACGTGATAAGGCTAAAATAACCCCGGTTAATATACCAGGAATGGATGCAGGTAACACAATATTCTTAATGGTTTGCCATCTTGTAGCACCCATACCGTATGAAGCTTCTCTTAAAAATTGTGGAACTGCACGAATTGCTTCTTGGCTTGCAACCACAACTACAGGAAGAACAAGTAACGACATGGTTAAACCACCCGCCAAAACAATAGAACCTAAATCAAGATTTCTTACAAAGATAGTCAATCCCAGTATTCCAAATACGACTGATGGAACACCTGCAAGGTTTGATATATTGGTTTGTATAAATGACTGAAGTCGACCCTTTTTAGCGTATTCCTCTAAATAAATCGCCGTACCAACACCTAAAAACATGGTCACTGGAGCGACAACAAGCATGAGCCAAAAGGTACCAAGTAAGGCCCCCATAATCCCGGCCTTTTCTGGGTCGGTAGATAATTTATTAAAGATAAAGTCTGTATCAATCCAGCCCCAACTTTGTGACACAACTCGGTAAATGAGAATAACTAAAATAACTAATCCAAATAAAGTGGCCAAAAAGAATAACGTTTTCGCAAGATTATTAGCAAATAATCTTGTACCCATTTTTTTTTGCACTTGAGTAACATCAACATACTTCATAATTAATATTCCTCCCTTACTCTACGAGAGATATATTGTGCAATAAGGTTCATAATTAAAGTAAAAACAAACAATGTCATGGCAACAGCATATAAGCTGTAATACAAGGTAGAACCAGCAGGTGCATCTCCACCCGTTACTTCTACAATATAGGCAGTCATCGTTTGCATCGATTGAGTGACATCAAATGTGAAATTCTTTGAGCTTCCACTTGCGATCGTCACAATCATTGTTTCTCCTATTGCACGAGAAATACCAAGCACAAATGAAGCAATAATTCCTGAAATAGCAGCAGGAATCACGACTTTCCAAGTTACCTCAAGCTTAGTGGAACCAAGGGCTAATGCTCCCTCTCTCATTGCATTTGGAACAGAGCTCATTGCATCTTCAGAAAGAGAGGCTACCATAGGAATAATCATGATTCCCATTACGATACCTGGACTGAGGATATTAGTAGGTTCTAAAGCAGGGATAAATGTTCTTAGTATAGGGGTAACGAACGTAAATGCAAAGAAGCCATATACAATCGTCGGAATACCAGCGAGTATTTCGAGAAGTGGCTTTAACGTTTTTCTAAGTTTTTCAGATGCATATTCACTTAAGAAAATCGCTGTCATTACACCTATAGGAATAGCAACAGTCATCGCAATGATAGACGAAATAATTGTGCCTGTTAATAGTGGTAATACACCAAAAGTAGCTTCATCACCAAGTGGCTTTAATTTTGTTCCTGTAAAGAAATCTAAGATAGGGACTTCTTTAAAAAAGATGATTGTTTCACTTAAAAGTGTAATTAATATACCTAATGTAGTCAAAATTGAAATAATAGCAATAGCAAATAAAAATCCTGGTATTAATTTTTCCGTTACTGTTCCTACATTTACGGAACTTTTTCTCTCTTCTATTAGTTCACGGATATTTAACTTTTTCTCTTTTTCATTCTTTTTATCCATCTTTAAAACCCCCTTCATCCTTATTTATTATGTAAGATGAACCATAAAATCATTCAAAAAAACACATAAGAAGATGAGAAGTTACTACTTCTCATCTTCTTGAATAAATTTAGCTTCCTATAAGAAATTACTTTAATCCGTTTAAGAAGTCAAGTGAAGTTTGAATGTCTGCATCAGATAGTGGAGCGAATCCAGTTTCAGCAGCAACTTCTTTAGCATTTTCCATAGTATAGATAGCATAATCTAAAACTTGTGGCTTTTCCTTCGCCATACCTACATTTAGGTAAGTAAATACAGGGCGAGTAAATGGAGCATAGTCACCATCTTCAGCAATAGTTTCAAGTGATGGCGCAATTGCACCCTTACCAAAGTCAACCTTTACAGCAGTTAACTTATCATCGTTGTTAGCATAGTAACCATAACCAAAGAATGCTATAGCGTTCTTGTCTTTAGAAACTAAATCAACTAAAGTTGAGTATTCTTGTTGTAGGTTAGCACCTTCAACTAAAGCTTGCTCATCAAGAATGTTTTCAAAGAAAAACTCGTAAGTACCGTGGTTTTCATTTGGACCATACGTTTTGATTTCTTCAGCTGGGAAGTCAGCGCGAACATCAGACCATTTTTTCTTACCCGCACTTGCAAGGAAGATGTCGATGATTTCTTGTTGAGTCAATTCCTGAGCCCATTCATTATCTTTATTAATAACGAATGTTAATCCGTCTAATGCAACTTTCATTTCTTGAACTTCAAGTCCTAATTCTTCAGCAGTAGCTTTCTCTTCGTCTTTAATTTGACGAGAAGCATTGTTATAATCAGTACCATCTTCAATTAGGAATTTTTTGAAACCAGCAGAAGTTCCTGCACGGCTTACTTCAACAGAAACGCCTTCTTGAGCGCTTGTCATGTAGTTCTCAGCCATTTTAGCCATGAAAGGATATACTGTACCAGATCCGTCGATTACAACACTACCTTCTAGTTCTTTCGCTGCTTCTTCATTACCTTCAGTAGTTTCACCTTCAGTTTCAGTTTCAGCTGGTTCTTTTGTTTCTTCTGCTCCACCACATGCTGCAGCGAATACTACAAGAGTTGCCATTACTAAAAGCAATAGTAAGTTTTTTAAGCTTTTCATTCCTTAATTCCCCCTAAAGTTGGTTGTTGTTTTGTCCTACGAGATTTAGAATAAGCTTTTAGTGTTAACCTTGTTTTAACCTAATGTAAAGCTTTTGTAAATTCGTGCAGGAATTTGTATGAATTTGTAACCATCTAAATATTTTAGCTCATACATAGTATTAGTAGCCATCGTTTTTTTTCATACTTTAGTATGCTTACATAAAAACCAAACTACAATCAAACTGTTGTCCCACCCTCTCCGTCCGTTACCTTCCTTTGTGAGACAGTAGATGAGTATCTACTTTTTTCACGATCTTGCTTATTTATTTCAATATGACGAACGAATAAGTAAATAAAGGCATGTCCACCACCTAGGAAACATAAAAGGATGGGAATACTTTTTTTCTCGTTAAAAATACCAACTGCAAGTAAGAAGCATATTACAGATACAATTCTTCCACCGTTTAAAAAGAGTTCACGGACAACAATATATTCAATTCTCATTTTCGCAGCATTCCAGCTCTGACCTATTACATCATAAGTTAATGACATATATGGAATTAATAAAAGCGGATACGCTATGGCGATTACAACGGCATATGTAAGTAACCCTGCATACGTTAAATCAAATATAATTAAAAAAATGGCCGCATATAATAGAAGGCCTCCAACTAGGATCGACTTTTTTCTATACTTTTCTTTAATTAATCTTGTTGTCATATAGTAGCAGACAAAGGCAACAACAGAATTTATTAATCCAAATTTCCCTAAGGCTAGTTCACTATTTGTTGTTATAAAAACGAAAACGGAAATAACAAAGATAAAAGTGCCCTCTCTTAAACCTTGAAAAAAATGAGCATTTGTAATCATCCTCCAATTACGATTGTTTTTTCTCTCCTTTATAATTCGAATAAATTGAAAGGTTCCGCTAGAAGGTCTTCGTTTTAAAAACATACTTAGCACTACAGCACCCGCAAATAGTACTAGAGAAACAGTGAAAATTACTTTGTAGCCTGCAAACCTTTCCATACTAGATATAATATATCCGGCAAGGATTGGTCCAATCATTCCGGCGAATGAAGTGAGAAGTCCTAAAAATCCATTAAAAAAATCTCTCGTTTCTGGTTCTGTTATCTCGAAGGTTAAAACGTTAAAGGCTAACCAATAAAATCCATAACCAACACCTAGTAAAGCTCCTAACAGAACTAAATACTGTGAAGCAGCCTCTCCGATAACCAAAACAGTTACGAAGAATATTGCTAATGATGAAACACCTAGTCGTAATACAATGACACGGTCAATTTTTTTTGCCCATCGTCCAGCTAGTATAAATGTTAGAGGTTGAAAAATAACGATCGATAAATTGTAAATTCCTATATCAAGAAACTCTCCTGTTTGTTTCCACAGATAGACATTTACAAATGTATTAGATAGACCGATACTTAAAGAGTAAAGGCCTCCAATACTTAATAACAGGATTAAATCTCTATTAATTTCTACGTCACCGATTATTTTTTTCATCTTCATAGCCTTACTCCCCTTTGTATGAAATGTATTTTCCCTCAAAAGGATAGAGATATGTAAGAAAATCATAATCTGTAGAGACTAAAATTTACAAACAATTAATATCAACTTCCACTAAAATACAGTAATATATATATAGTAAGAAAGTATTAGTATCGGAAATAGTAGTAGGGAGTAATGTTATGCTAACCTATATCGGAGAAATTGCCGAAATGATTCCAACCATATACGCTGATTCCCTTGGAACAGATGCACATACCATCTTTGAACATAACCCTAATATAGAAGGGATTATTGTTGTTACTAGCCAACAACATCCAGTGGGCTTAATTATGAAGTCAATGTTTTACAAAAAACTAGCACTTCGGTACGGCTTAGATTTATTTATGGGTAGGTCTGTAGAACTAATAATGGACAAGAAGCCATTAATTGTTGATTACTTTATACCCATAACAGAAATAAGTAAGCGGGCAATGGATCGCGGACAAGACCATTTATATGATTACGTAATTGTCAGCAAGGAACAATATTTCTTTGGCATCGTTAGCATCAAAACACTACTTATTAAATTTGCTGAGGTTCAGGTTGAAGTCGCTAAATATACAAATCCACTATCTGGATTACCTGGGAATAATTTAATTGAAGAAAAAATGACCAATGTCTTAACAGAAAGTGAATACTCTGTCCTATACATGGATCTGGATAATTTCAAGGCTTTTAATGATACATACGGCTTTAACAAAGGTGACGCTCTTCTTCGAGAAACCGCTTCAATTATTTCTCGAAACGGTAAACATTCATTTGTTGGTCATATTGGAGGAGATGACTTCATTTCCATCATTCCTCACTATGATTACGAAGAAATTTGTGAACGAGTTTTATCTGATTTCAATGCTTCTATTAAGGATTTTTATTCTAGAGAAGATTTTGAAAGAGGATTTGTCCGAACAAAAAATCGTTCTGGAATTGAAGAAGATATTCCACTTGTTACTTTATCCATTGCTGTTATTACAAATAAGGCGGGAAACTTCCGAACTATTGATGAATTAAGTCAATCTGCAGCTGATGTTAAAAAGATTTGCAAGCAAATATCAGGCAGTTGTTACAGTGTCAATCATTCCTTGGAACATTGTCAATAGACATACCTTATTCTATAGTGGTCTGTTTTACACATACAAAAAGACGACATACACTGGTATGTCGTCTTTTTGTATGTAGTTTACTTAGCTGCTGTATATCTCTTTGTAACTTCTTCCCAATTAATAACATTCCAAAATGAAGAGATGTAATCAGGTCGACGATTTTGATAATTTAGGTAGTAGGCATGCTCCCATACATCTAGTCCTAATATTGGTGTCTTATCTTCCATTAGTGGTGAATCTTGGTTAGGTGTGCTCATGACTTCAAGCTCACCATCACTTACAACTAACCATGCCCAACCCGAACCAAATCTTGTAGTAGCTGCAGTTGCAAACGTTTCTTTTAACCCGTCATAGCTACCAAATTTATCATTAATAGCCGTTGCTAGGTCACCAGTTGGTTCCCCACCACCGTTTGGAGAAAGAATCGTCCAGAATAAGCTATGGTTAGCATGTCCTCCACCATTATTTCTTACAGCAGTGCGAACGTTTTCAGGAATTGAATTTAAATCAGCAATAAGGTCTTCAATGCTTAGGCTTAAAAGTTCCTCATTACCTTCTAATGCATTATTAACATTTGTAATATAAGCATTGTGATGCTTTGTGTGATGAATGTTCATGGTTTCCTTGTCAATATGAGGCTCAAGAGCATCATATGCATAAGGTAGTTCTGGTAATTCAAATTTCGCCATAATCTATTTTCCTCCTATTATGTAGTAACTTTAAACATCGATTGAGTGATGTTCTTCCTGATACTAACATTACCAAAATAAACCGATTCTTTCAATTAATTAGATTCGCACCCAAAATAGTATATCCAACTCATTTACGAAATATCTGATTAGATTTGAAACTTTATAGAATAACAATAAAGAAATAAATGATCATAATAATTTGGATAATCAACTTTACAATTGTGCTACTTAAGAATCCAATAACGGAACCAATCCCTACTTTTACAGCTTGTTTGAAGTCCTTTTTCTCTACTAATATCTCTGCTGCTATTGCACCAATAAATGGGCCGAGTATGATTCCAGCAAATGGTATAACAAAAGGACCTACAAGCAATCCAATTGTACTTCCCCAAGCAGCAGCCTTTGAACCACCAAATTTTTTAACTCCAATTAGATTTCCTAAGTAATCTGCGAGTAGAAGTAAAGCAACAAATAGCCCTTGTATGATCCAGAACCAAACACTTAATTCTTCAAAACTGAAAAGAAATCCATAAACGATAAATCCTAAGAGTAGGAGCAGCATACTTGGGATAATTGGATAAACCAACCCAATAAATGCCCCTATAAATAAAATAATAACGAATATCCAATAAAGTATTTCCATCAAAGTCCCTCATTTTCCTTGTTTATATAATCATGCTTACTATAAAATGAATTCGTGTACTACAAAGTACTAAGGAGGCAAACTTTCATGAATTTATTCAAACAATGGTATAAAAGCCTTTATTCACCTAAGGATATAGTTAAGCTACGATTTCAATCCATAGGAAAAACAATTTTATATGTGTTTTTCTTGTCATTACTCTCCATTGTTCCTTCTGCCATATACGGCAGTAAAGAAATAACAGAGGTTGTTGGTAGTATTAACGAAATCGCACTTTCCACCCTACCCGATTTCACAATTGACCAAGGCAAGCTAACCTCGTCAATTACTGTCCCAGAAAAATATGAATATGGTGATACCATCATACTGTTTGATTCTACTGGTAAGCTGTCAGCAGATGACCTTGAAGATTACGACAAAAGCTATGGATTTTTTTTAGATGAATTTGCTTATTATTCTAACGGCTACGTCCAAAGCATACCATACGATCTATTGAGTGATCTAACCATAACAAAAGAGAATCTTTTAGATTTTCTCAATTCTGTAGAAGATGTGTTACCCATTATTATTATCCTTTTTATTATTACAACCTTCCTGCTTGCTGCTAGTATAAAATTTGTTGAAATTTCATTGTTTGCCCTTTTCGGACTTTCAATATGTAGACTCATATCCAAGCATCTTCCCTACCGAAGATTATGGGTGATTAGTGCTTATTCCATCACTCTTTCTTTAACATTTTTAACAATGATGACCCTACTGAAAATCAACGTTATTTCTTCATATTTTGTCTATTGGTTTGTTTCATTGACCATTCTTTATTTAGCCTTGCGAGAGATTCCGGGAAAGAAATAATGCACTAAACTTCGAGAACTTTCTAGTTCTCGTTTTTTTATTTTTTTATGATTATCCCTTTAACTCAGAACGAAATTCCCCGACACCAATTGTTTTTAAGAAAAGGTCAAATATGTGTCTATTTGGGATTTTCTATAGAAAATCTGTTTTCGAAAAACTTTGTTGCTTTTTAGAATAGGGGTTGATTGTAACGAGAGGATGCACCATTCCCCGGGGTGGGCGGTGAGCCTCCTCGGCCGAGAGAACGCCTTGTGTTGAGTCTCACCTGTCCCACTGCTCTAAGCAGGTGCCCGAGCACCAACTGTTCCAATCAACTCATTTATTTAAGGGTTGCTTGACCACTTTTTAGAGAAAGAGCTTAAAGAGGGTGTTCAAAAAGTCCGGCAAAAATAGCTTCAAATTTCTTCGTCAGCTCGTCTCTCCGCTCCTCACGTATACAAAACATACGCTCCGGTGCTCAAGACTTCGCTTCCTCGAACTTCTTTGCTCTTTTTGTCCTCCTTTTTGAACAGACTCTTAAAGAAAAACACCAACACGACTACTTATTCTGAGCTAGTGGGATAATCAGTATTGTTTATACTAATATCTTCTATATGACAAGTGAGTTAGTTTCTAATTGGCAAAGTTGAGCTATTCCCCAACCTTTTTTATGACTATCTTTGTTCCATCTACTTTAACGACTATGATATCAACTCCACTATCCACCCATTCTCCATCCGTTACCGCACTAAAGTGTTTTCCATTGATCTCAATAGTGCCGACTGGACGAAAAGGCGTAATAGCTTTCCCTTTCTCGCCAACTAATGCAGGAAAAGTGCTGTTCACAGAATTATAACCCTCTTCAGATGTTAAACGATCCTTTAAGGCCATTTTAGACCACATTTTTCGGCTCGGAAATTTCTTTAAAAGCAAAGGCGCAAGAGCAGCACCCATAAGCAGTCCAAAAGCAGAAACAACCCCATAAATTATCGTAGGTGCAGGGATGATGACGGCTGTAATCATCATAATCAAACCAATGACGGCTATCGTTCCATCGTTTATAAATTTTCCATCAATAAAGACAAAAAGTAACCCAGAAATATATAAAAACAATATCCAGAAAATATTTTCACTAGAAATATGAAAGACAAAGTAGCTTGTAACAAGTGCTAACCCTATTACTCCTAGCACACCCTTTGTCCTTACAAGCATTTCTCCAACAAGAAAAAGAGTCCCAAGAAGTAACACTAAAAATCCAACCGAAGGAATTAATAAAAAGTCCATCTTCCCCACTCCCAAATAATAGTTATATTCTTTATACGTTTGAAAACTAGAAAAGTTTCCTGATAGTTATGGAATTTTTTTTCTGAAAATAAGGAATATTAGCATTGGACAAGCATAGCTTCTTATAAAGATGATTAAAAGAGGTGTGCTTTTATGAAAAAGCTTTCTATATTACTTGTCGTACTCCTAGTTGTGTTTAGTATTTTTTATGATTTAAAAACAGGAACCTTACCCCTTACTAAAGCTGTAGCTGCAACAGATGAAAAAAATAACGCTGAAAAAGAAGGAAAAAAACAACATCAGAATAATGATCAATCAATTGTTGAAGTAATTGTAAAGCCTGGTGATACTGTATTATCGTTAATTGAACGGCACCAACAAGGCAGCCTTCCTATATCTATCTCTACAGTCATCAAAGACTTTCAGAAGCTGAATAACGGAACCTTACCAGAAAAGATCCAAATTGGCAAAACCTATAAATTACCTGTATATAAGTAGTAACTCATTCAAACTACTTGTTATTTTTTCAATTAGATTGTTACAATAGACTAGACTAAGAAAGAATATATTAGTCCTAAAAATGGTTATGCAAATTTCATGACCAAAAGGAGCGATCTAATCGTGGGTGAACTTGTACATCGTACGAAAACACGCCCTGTCAAGGTTGGCAATTTGACAATTGGCGGTAGTAATGAACTCATCATTCAAAGTATGACAACGACCAAAACTCATGATGTTGAAGCAACAGTTGCGGAAATTAAACGTCTAGAGGAAGCTGGCTGTCAAATCGTTCGTGTTGCATGCCCAGACGAGCGAGCAGCATATGCCATTGCGGAAATTAAGAAAAGAATATCCATCCCTCTTGTTGTTGATATACATTTTGATTATAAACTCGCACTAATAGCCATTGAATCTGGAGCCGATAAAATTCGGATTAACCCAGGAAACATTGGTCGCCGCGAAAAAGTAGAGGCTGTCGTAAAGGCCGCTAAGGCAAAGGGGATTCCGATCCGAATTGGTGTGAATGCAGGATCACTTGAAAAGAAAATTATTGATAAATATGGTTATCCTACTGCTGATGGAATGGTTGAAAGTGCACTACATCATATAAAAATTCTTGAGGAATTAGATTTTCATGATATTATCGTGTCAATGAAAGCCTCAGATGTTCAATTAGCCATTGAAGCGTATGAAAAAGCAGCTAAAGCTTTTGATTATCCTCTTCATTTAGGAATTACAGAATCCGGAACGCTATTTGCCGGAACAGTTAAAAGTGCTGCTGGTCTTGGAGCGATTATTAGTAAGGGAATTGGTAATACCGTTCGGGTTTCTTTAAGTGCTGATCCTGTTGAAGAAGTAAAAGTAGCTAGAGAGCTGTTAAAATCCTTTGGACTTATTTCAAACGCTGCTACCTTGATCTCATGTCCAACTTGTGGTCGTATTGAAATAGACCTAATAAGTATAGCTAATGAGATTGAAGAGTATATCTCGACGATCAAAGCTCCAATCAAGGTAGCTGTGTTAGGCTGTGCTGTAAACGGTCCAGGTGAAGCAAGAGAAGCTGATATAGGGATAGCTGGAGCTCGTAAAGAAGGACTTCTTTTCCGTCACGGTGAAATTATTCGTAAAGTACCTGAAGCAATAATGGTTGAAGAATTGAAGAAAGAAATCGATAAAATTGCTGCAGAAAAAATTGCAGAGCAAGAAAAAGCGAAAAGCTTGACACCTAAATAGGTGTCAAGCTTTTTTCAAACTTAAAAGAACGGTAAGATAAACATTCCGACAATGATTGAAATAGCTCCTATACCAATTGCCCATGCACCGAGTTTTGTTGCTCCTCGTCTTCGTGCAATGAAGCCAATGATAATCCCAGCAGCTCCCAATACAATAGGTAGTACGAATAATGAAAGGATGGATAACGCTAACGCTAACCCACCAATTCCTCGTCCACTTGTCACATCATCTACGTTTGCTTCACTCGTACTAAATTCACGTTTATTAGCTATACTAGTGCTCGCATTACGTGAGATTGTTTCTTTATCGCTATCACGACGATTAAAATCAATAATATTCGGTGCAACTTCTGCAGCATATTCCTCATTCTGCTTTGTAGTCTCCGAACTAGCATTGAATGCACTAGTAGAGAAATTACTGCTAGCAGTATTGTTGGTAGTAGCTTCACTACCACTAATGTTGAAATCAACGATCTTAGGGGCAACTTCTGCTGTATATTCTTCGTTTAGATTTGTACTTTTGTTTTGTTTAGAAACAGTAGCACTAGTAGCACTTTCAGTTTTGTAATTGGAACTGATTTGCTTTGGAGTAAATTCTGCTTCATATTGTTCATTTGGAATACCATAGTTGCTTTCGTTTTGGTCCTTAGTAGATGTTGTAGCATTTAATTCACTATCGTAACTCCTGTTATCACTGCTTGTGCTTGCACTAGGAGCAAACTCTACAGCATAATCCTCGTTTGTATAAGCATCTACAGTGGGTGCATTACGATTAAGCTCATACTTTTTAACTTCTACTTTTTTAGTGATTAGCTCTTTGTCACGGTTATAACCATTTTCCATTGTAGAATCCCTCGCTTTCCTTAGTTAAGGAGCCTTCTTAGTATGAGATTTAACCGGGAATTTATAGGTGTTAAAATTTTCAAAGGAATGGTTGAAACGATGAACAGAATGTTTAGAAATAATGTGGTACACTTATGTTAATGAAGTAGGAGGGTTTTGATTAACATGCAAAAAAGAAAACTTGGTATAGATATTGATGGGACCATTACATGTCCCACTTCCTTTATTCCTTACTTAAATAAGTCTTTTCAACTAAATTTAACCTTGAGTGACCTTACTGTTTATGATCTATCAGCCATCATTGGAATTTCCAATGATGAATTTTCGAAATGGATGAAGGAGAATGAGCTTTTAATATATAAGGATGCCAAAGTCGTGGATGAACATGTAATGGATGTTTTGTCAAATTGGGCTAAGGTACACGATTTATCTTTCATCAGTGCACGTCATAATGATCATTTTGACATTACAGAAGAATGGTTTTTGAACAACCAGGTTCCCTTTCATCATATCGAGTTAATAGGTAAACATGATAAATTGGAAGCTGTAAAACGTCATGAAATCGAAGTGTTCTTTGAAGATAAACATGATAATGCTTGTGACATTAGTGTAGAATGTGACATACCTGTTATCTTATTTAATACCCCCTATAATCAGGATCCTGTTCCATTGAAAGTGGTTAGGGTTAACAATTGGCAAGAAGCTAAACTATGGGTTGACCAATATTTTAAGGAAAATTAAAAAAACACACGACTTTGCGTGTGTTTTTTTATATCTAATTAAACGCACTTAGGACATTTTCCATACACTTCAAACTTATGACCAGTAATATCATATCCTGTTAGATCTGTTGGTACTATATCCATCGGACAAGCTTTGATTTCCTTCGTCTCTCCACATAACATGCAGATGAAGTGATGATGATGTTCATGGGTCGCACATTTAAATCGAAAATGCTTCTCCCCTTCAAGCTCAGTGGCTTCTAATACACCCATCTCTGCAAAAAGTGACAAATTTCGGTAGATTGTATCAAAGCTTAACCCAGGATAATCATCCTTCATATTATTCAATATATCTCTGGCTGTTAAATATTTATTAACCGAGGAGAAAATGCGAAGCATCTCTTCTCTTTTATCTGTATGCTTATACCCTTTTCTCTTCATTAAATCTATAGCTTCTTGTAAGTTCATCGCGTTTTAATTCACCTTCCATTTTTGAGCAGCAATTGTACCTACTAAAAGGACAACCGAAAGTATAACAATAGTTCCACCTGGAGCTAAGTTTAAATAATATGATAAAATTAATCCGCCAATAACCGCTATTTCACCGAAAAGGATTGATAAGAATATTGTTTGTTTAAAGCCTGTTGCAACCCTAATACTTGCCGCCACAGGTAACGTCATTAACGAAGAAACCAGGAGAATTCCCACGACTCTCATCGATGCTGCTATAACTAGAGCAACCATCATAATAAAAATAAAATTTACTAGCTTTGTTTTTATTCCTGCTGCTGTAGCATGCTCTTCATCAAATGATAAAGAAAAAAGTTCTTTATAAAATAGTAGGATAACAATGATAACGGAAAGTGTAATTGCCACAATTGTCCACATATCGGAGCGACTAACCGCATTTACGCTTCCAAACAAATAATTAAATAAATCTGTATTAAAACCTTCGGCCAACGATATTAAGAGAACCCCTAAACCAATCCCTCCTGAGAGAATAATCGGAATGGCTAATTCTTGATAATACTTGTATACCTTACGAAGCTTCTCGATAAATAAAGAACCAATGACGGAAAAAGCCATCCCCATATAAAGAGGGTTTAGAGTATAGGCACTCCATTTTTTTTCTAAAAGCAAGCTAGCTGCAATTCCAGCTAACGTTATATGACTTAAGGCATCTGCGATTAATGCTAGTCTTCTGACCACAATAAAAACGCCTAGTAATGGAGCTAAAACACCAATTAAAAGTCCTGCAATAAACGCATTTTGAATAAATTCGTATTGAAATAGTCCTGCTAGCATTTTTCACAGCCTCCATGATCATGTGTTAATACATGAACATGATGCCCATAGAAGTCAGATAAGTTATCCTGCTGCTTTGAGAACTCTTCTGTATTTCCATGGAAGTGGAGATGATTATTTAAGCAAGCCACATGACTTACTTTGTCAGTAATGGTGCCTATATCATGTGTTACTAATAGGAGGGTGATTTTTTTTTCTACATTTAGGCTACCAAGCATTTGATAGAAGTTATGGACTGTCTTAGAATCAACCCCAACAGTAGGTTCATCAAGTATCAGAAGCTCTGGTTCACTAACGAGTGCTCTTGCGATAAACACCCTTTGCTGTTGTCCACCAGACAGCTCTCCAATATTACGATTCATAAATTCGTTCATTCCAACAGCTTCAATTGCATGACGAATCAATTCCTTATCAGTGCTCGTTATTCTTCTAAACAGACCCTTTTTAGAAACAAGACCTGTCGTAACAACTTCAAATACGGTTGCTGGAAAACCAGAATTAAAGCTATTCGCCTTCTGGGAGACATAGCCAATTTTATGCCATTCTTTGAAGTTTTCAATTTTTTCGCCAAATAGTTTTATAGAACCTTCGGAAGGATGAAGCAAGCCAAGCAAGCATTTTAGTAAGGTTGACTTCCCAGAACCGTTAGGTCCTACGAGTCCGAGAAAAGCCCCTTTAGGAATACTAATATTTATATCATCTAATACTTTTTGTTGATTATAACGAAACGATAAATGTTCTATTTCCATTATTGTTTGATTTGCCATGTTTTCCACCAACTTTAAGAATCATTACGATTTACCAATCATTCACATAGTATACATGAGCCTAGTAAGATTGTAAATAAATTAAATCAGCTCCTTTTAAGAGCTTAATAAAAGCTTTTGATTTTTTGTCGTTTTCTTGTGAATACCTTACCCTACCTGCCATATATATGTTACTGACAGCTAATTTCACAAAGAACAAAGAACTGCAAAACTTCTTTGTATGGAACCCATTTGGAATTGAGCCCATATACTGTGAAAGGGAAAGGGAGGTACATCATGAAACTATTGGAGCAAATTGTTAACCAGAGATTAAACCGTTTAACAAAAGATGATTTACTGAGATACTCTAAGCAGCATGACATTACGCTTACTAATCAGCAGGCCGAGAAGATTGTAGGGTTGATTAGAGGGAAGAATATTAATATATTTGACCCAACCGAAAGAGTCAGCTTAATTAAGCAAGTAGCCACTATAACAACACCAACAATCGCTAAAAAAATTAATGAGTTATTTCAAGAATTTACTGGAACAAACTAAAAACGAGAGACTATGCTCTCGTTTTTTCTCTAAAATCTTCCTGCCATTTTTCATTGAATTTCTGGTTTTGCAGCATCTCAATCTCTATTTTATAAGGTGGAAGCTTATCACTTTTATCTTCACCAATATAAGGAGTCTCAAGAATTTTAGGTATATCATAGAGTGATGGATGATGAACGATATAGTTCAGTGCTTCAAACCCGATGTGCCCAAACCCGATGTTCTCGTGTCGATCCTTCTTAGCGCCAAACTCATTTTTACTATCATTTATGTGAAGAACCTTAATGCGGTTGATCCCAATAATCTTATCGAACTCTTCTAGTACACCATCAAAATCATTAACAATATCATAACCAGCATCATGAATGTGACATGTATCTAGGCATATAGATATATTCTCGTTATACTTTACCCCATCAATAATCATAGCTAATTCTTCAAATTTGCTTCCACACTCAGACCCTTTTCCAGCCATTGTTTCCAAGGCAATTTGAACCTGTTGATTGGGTTCAAGGACTTCATTCAGACCTTCGATTATCTTGGCGATTCCTACATCTATACCTGCCCCTACATGTGCACCTGGATGAAGAACGATTTGTCTTGCACCTAGTGCTTCAGTCCGTTCAATTTCAGATCGTAGGAAACGAACTCCTAAATCAAATGTATCTGGATTTTGCGAATTTCCAATATTAATGATATATGGAGCATGTACCACAATATTTTCAATTCCATTTTCTTTCATGTGCAATAATCCCGCTTCTATGTTCAAGTCTTCAATTTTCTTTCTTCTTGTGTTTTGTGGAGCGCCTGTATAGACCATAAATGTATTAGCACCGTAAGAAACAGCTTCTTCACTTGCAGCTAACAGCATTTTTTTCCCACTCATTGAAACGTGTGATCCTAATTTCAACATAAGAGTCCTCTCCTCCTTTGTTTTTTACATTTTTATCGTTTGTTGGAATCTTTTCTTTTCAGTGTTCTTTTATATTTTTCAGTTTCGCCTTGTAGTTTCTTTTTGTAGCCTGGTTTCACTTTACTTGGCTTTTTAATAAAGCTTTTAGCCTTCTTATCAATATCTGAGAGTTCTTTTTTTCGTTCTTTTCTTTTCTCACGAGCACCTAGGTCGATCCATTCTTGGCCCTTTATATCAATGTTCTTGAAGGAAATTCCTAGTTTTTCCAATCTATTTACTGCATCTTCATCCGATGGTTCATAAATCGTGACAGCAACTCCTGATAAACCTGCTCGTGCTGTTCGACCCACTCGGTGAACATAAAAATCTAAATCTGTTGGAATTTCAAAGTTAATAACATGACTAACCCCTTTAATGTCAATTCCTCTAGAGGCTAAATCGGTTGCTACTACATATTGAAACTCTGCATCGTTGATTTGCTTCATCATTTTTTTTCGTTCTCTTGGTGGTAAGTCTCCATGAATAATTCCTACCGTGATTCCATTTTGACTTAATGTATCTGCAATTGTATCTGCCATTTTTTTCGTGTTGGCAAAAATAATGGCTAAATAAGGATTTATCGAACGACACACGTCTACCAATAAACTCGATTTACTTCTATGCTTTAATGGCACTAAATAATGCTCTATTTTCGCAGCTGTTACTTGCTTTGGTTCAACATGAGTAAATTTCGGATTCTTCATATATTTTTTCAAAAACGGTTTCAGTTTCTCTGGAATCGTTGCAGAGAAAACGAGCATCTGAAGGTCTTCCTTCATCTTTGCACAAATCTGATCTACATCTAAAATAAAGCCCATATCAAGCATTAAATCAGCTTCATCAATGACCATGGCATTGGCTGTATAAACTAACAATGCTTGCTCTTTAATCAAATCATTGATACGCCCAGGTGTACCAACAACAATATGTGGTTGAGTTTTTAATCGCTCAATTGTGCGTAGCTTATCTGTCCCACCAATGAAATTCTTTGCAGTTATGGCAGGGTTTAATGAGATGATTTTCTGAACTTCCTCATAAATCTGCTGTGCTAATTCTCTTGTGGGTGCTGTAATAACCATTTGTACTTCTTGTTTTTCTGGGTCAATATTATCAATCAAGGGTAGTAAGAATGCATGTGTTTTACCCGTACCAGTCTGTGATTGACCGATGACACTTTCACCCTTTTGAATAGCAGGAATTAAACGTTCTTGAATTTCTGTCGGCTTGTAAAATTGCAATTGTAATAAAGCATCTATAATAAACTGCTTAAATCCAAATTGCTCAAATAGTGTTGTTTTCTTCATTTATCATTCACCTCATAATGTTTTATACGACTTAGTAAGTGTAACCTATTTTTTCGCATCTTCTTATTATAGTTGAACAGAAGACAGATTTCCATGTATCTTGCCTATTTGTTCTTGTCCTTTCAAACATATTTAAACTCCCTCGCATATTGTATCAATGACAAATTCATTAGAAAGGGGGATAAATATGTTTCCAAGAGGAGCAAGAGTACCGATGGGCCAAATGTATAATATGAGTCGAATTTCACCATTCCAGCCATTTCCCGGAAGCCAAGCACCCATACCAAGTAGAGGTGCCGGAGGTCTATTATCTAAATTTCTTCCTAAACAAGGCGTAATGAATGGCATTCAATCACCCGGGCAAGGAGCCGGCGGCTTTTTATCTAACTTACTTTCAAAGCAAGGAGCGATGAAAGGCATTGGGGCACAAATACCCGGCCAAGGTGCTGGTGGCTTTTTATCAAACTTACTAACAAACCCAGGCGCAGCAAGTGGAATGCTAAATAATATTCAAAAGGCAGTCAATATGGCTAATCAAGTTGCACCTATGGTTCAGCAGTATGGACCAATGGTTAAAAACATCCCATCATTAATCAAACTATATAGAGAATTAGGTTCAAGTGATGATGCAGAAGATAAAAAGGGTGTAGAAGACACTGTTGAGGCAAAGGATGTCCCTGTCTCAATAGATAGCAAAGAAGAAGAAATGCCTAACATAAAAAAGGGAACTTCCAAACCAAAGCTATACATTTAATATAGCTTCTTTTTTGTCACCCTTGTCTTCATACGATATAATAAAAGATAATAGTATTTCATGCTATTATTTTTTTAAATCGATCACATTATCCTTTTATAGATACAAATTGTTAGATCAAGGGGGACCTAATATGGAAGTTATAAAAATTTCTCCAAGGGGTTATTGTTACGGTGTAGTTGATGCAATGGTCATTGCCAGAAATGCTGCGCTTGATAAGAGTTTACCGAGACCTATTTATATTCTTGGCATGATTGTCCACAATAAACATGTCACAGATGCCTTTGAAGAAGAGGGTATCATTACATTGGATGGGCCGAATCGATTAGAAATTCTGAAGCAAGTTGATCACGGAACTGTCATTTTCACTGCACATGGTGTATCACCAGAGGTTAGAAGAATAGCTCAAGAAAAAGGTCTTACTACACTTGACGCAACATGCCCGGATGTTACCGTTACACATGATTTAATTCGTAATAAGAAAGCTGATGGCTATGAATTTATATATATAGGCAAAAAGGGACATCCAGAGCCTGAAGGTGCTGTTGGTATTGCACCTGAAATTGTTCATCTAGTAGAAAACGTTGAAGATGTCATGAACCTGGAGATACATTCCGAAAAATTGATTGTAACCAACCAAACAACAATGAGCCAATGGGACGTTCAAGATATCATAGCGAAGGTTCAGGAAAAATATCCACATGCTGAGGTCCATAGAGAAATATGCCTTGCTACACAAGTTAGACAGGAAGCAGTAGCGGAACAGGCACCGGATGCTGACCTTACCATTGTAGTAGGTGATCCTTTAAGTAATAACTCAAACCGTCTTGCTCAAGTGTCTGAACAAATTGCAGATACGTTGGCCTATCGAATTTCAGACATATCCGAGCTAAAGCTTGAATGGTTACAAGGTGTAAAGAAGGTTGCCGTTACATCTGGTGCCTCAACCCCTACACCTATTACCAAAGAAGTTATAGCCTTCTTAGAACAATACAATCCAGAAGATACCAAAACGTGGGAATTAATTCATGCTGTTCCACTAAATAAAGTATTACCGAAAGTAAAATCAAAATAGCATCCTGCGGGATGCTATTTTTCATCTAAATGTAAATGGATTTGTGTTTGTTTGAGCAGTGAAAACATTAACATTAAACTTTTTTACCACTGCACCCTTTTTAAGTAATGAAGCCACACCGTTCATCATTACCTTTTCCATATGGTGACCGGGGTCCACTATAGATAGTCCTAGTGCCATTGCTTCATGCGCTAAATGATAATAGATGTCTCCACTTACAAACACATCTGCACCTGCAAAATGAGCATGTGGGATATATTTGTTGCCATCCCCACCTAAAACAGCAACTTTTTTAATTTTTTTTGTTAAGTCGCCGACAATTCTAACTCCATCCACATCTAAAGTCTTTTTTACAAATTGCGAAAACTGCTCTAAAGTCATTTCTTCTTTTAAGAATCCCACTCTTCCAAGACCGTGTTCCTTCCCCTTATTATCTAACGGGTATATATCATAAGCAATTTCCTCGTAAGGATGTGCCTGTATCATGTCTCGTATTACTTTACGCTGAAGGCTACTTGGAAAGATGGTTTCGACTCTTACCTCTTCTACATGTTCTAACTTACCCGTTACACCAATAAAAGGATTAGCGCCATCTTCAGGTTTAAAGTTGCCAATCCCCCTACTACTAAACGAACAATGGCTATAATTCCCGATATGACCAGCTCCGGCACTAGCAAGAGCGTTCTTTACTTTTTCAGCATGCGTTTCAGGGACGAACACGACTAATTTCTTAAGCTTTGCTGTTTGGGTGGTAGTCAAAAGCGTTACCTCTTTTAATTCTAGGGCCTCAGCAAGCAAATCGTTCACTCCACCTTCTGTTATATCTAGGTTTGAATGAGCAGAATAAACAGTTATATCATGCTTTAAACATTTTTCAATAATTCTCCCCGTAACAGTGTCCGTTCGAATATGTTTAAGTGGGCGAAAAATTGGAGGATGATGTGATAGGAGGAGATTAACATTTTTCTTTATCGCCTCATCTACCACTTCTTCTAATACATCCAATGTAACCATTACATTATGTATTGATTTATTTAATGTACCAATCTGGAGTCCAAACTTGTCATCTTCAAAAGCAAGAGACATCGGGGAGAATCTTTCGAATATTTCTATAATCTCAAAACCATTAGGCACTTTAGTCACGTTATTTTAATGCCTCCTCAATATATTTAATATATAGGTTGAGCTCTTCCTGCTTTAGATGAATTTCTTTGGTAACACTTGCCACATCTAATTGATTGAGTATTCTAACCCAATTTTCTTTTTCAAGATTCCACTTTTTGATAAAAACAGGATTTTTCTCTTTTAATAAAAGAGGACCAAGTAATAGTTGTTTATTTAATTCATCTTCATCATAAGGTCGCATGGGATTTCCAACTTCTGCAACAAGCACCTCATAGATCTTCTCATCTTCTTCAAGAATGTATTCCTGAATAATACACCACCCATTTTGTAGCAGCCACTTTCTAATTGAAACCGCTGATATATTGGGTTGTAGGATTAATCTTGATACACCTCTTAGTTTCTCTACTCCCTCATCAAGAATGGAGGTAATGAGGGAACCTCCCATTCCACAAATCGTGATCGTATCAATTTCTCCTGGTTGTATAACTTCCAATCCATTCCCCATTCTTACGAGTATGGATGAATCTAAGCCTAATCGACTAACTTGGTTTTTAGCCGTTTGGTAAGGCCCTTCTACAACCTCTCCTGCTACTGCAGAGCTTATTATTCCGTTTAAATAGCAATAAATAGGGAGGTAGGCATGATCTGATCCGATATCTGCCAGCCTTACTCCCTTTGGAACAGCATGAGCTACTTTCTCTAATCGTTTGGATAGCTTTAGTTCATTCATAATCCCACCACTTTCAATCTGTAAAAATAAGTACCACCATCATAATCAATTAGATGGATGGTTACAACTCTTGGTTTTTAGAAAAGCACAATCAACTTTTGTATACTAAGAATACTTTAAAGTTCTGTTTTTTTGACCTTTTTTGACCTTGAGAGGCTAGGGATAGATAACATGAAAAAAAGTCTTTGCTTTCGCAAAGACCTTTACAATATTATTTTTTCTCAGCTAACCATGCTGCTAATGATTTTGCTTGCTCAGCATTTAAGCCCTGTGCAGGCATAGTTCCTTGTCCGTTAAGTATAACTCCTTGGATATGTTCTGCATCATATTCACTACCAATTTTAGCAAGTGCAGGACCAACAACACCTTGCAATTGGTCACCATGACAACCTAAGCAGTTTGCTGCGTATAATTCTTCAGGTGCGGCAGGCGCAGCAGTCTCGCCACCACCTTCTTCACCTTTTGCAATTTCATCCATGTTGTCAACTCCAACGAATGAAATAAGAAACATAAGACCAATGCCTAAAATTGCGATAAGTGCAAATGGTATTAATGGATTACGATTCATGTCCTATTCCTCCTTATGTAATTCAACTATGATTAAAGTAACTAAACTAAAGAACTGAACTAATTGGTTCAACAATGACAATTATACTCATTTGATCGTTAGTAAGGTCTATAAGACCCTTTTAGATTATAATATTACTTTTATTTTATACGAGCAATCTCTATTTTACTTGAAATTCTCCTTAAGTAAAAGACCTAATGTCAAACTAAGAGTGAAATTCACAAAATCGACAAAAAAACTTCATCTTGACGATGAAGTTTTTAGTGTTTTGTTCAGCAGTACCAAAAACGTTAAGAACATTTACTATGCTTGAGGCTACCAAGGTTTTATCTTGATTGTCTAGCTCCAACCTCCCAGCCCGCCTGAGGTCAAATAACTCAAGCAAAAAAGGCAAAGTACGCTTTTATAAATTGAGAAAATTAGCTTTTCGGGATCTACCGGGTCACTTCTTGTTTTCTTGCTAACAACCAATTTCTCTTGCAATTACAATACGCTGTACTTCTGATGTTCCTTCACCGATTTCTAGAAGTTTTGCATCTCTCATGTACCGTTCTACATGATAGTCGCGCATATATCCATTTCCACCGTGAATCTGTACTGCTTGATTGGTTACTTCCATACAGATTTCTGAAGCATACAGCTTACACATGGAGGCTTCAATTGAGAATGGTCTTCCTTGATCCTTTAACCAAGCCGCTTTGTAAACCATATTTCTTGCTAGCTCGATTTTCATGGCCATATCAGCTAGCTTGAACTGAATAACTTGAAATTTCGAAAGAGGTGATCCAAATTGTTTACGTTCCTTTGCATATGCTAATGCCTTTTCATAGGCACCCTGAGCAATCCCTACTGCCATAGCTCCAATTCCAATTCTTCCTCCGTCTAAAGTGACTAGAAATTGCTTGAAACCATCTCCGCGTTTTCCTAAAAGATTCTCCTGTGGTACACGGACATCTTCCATTACTAATTCAGTAGTGTTTGAAGAATGAAGGCCCATTTTTTCATAGTTATCAATAACAGAAAAACCTGGTGCATCTGTTGGAACAATAATTGCACTAATTTCCTTTTTATCTCCGTCTCTACCTGTAATAGCTGTAAGAGCAAGATACTTCGCATAGCTAGCATTTGTTATATAGCACTTGTTCCCATTAATAATATAATCTGAGCCCTCTTCTACAGCTACTGTCTGTGTTCCACCCGCATCTGAACCTGCATTAGGCTCTGTTAATCCAAAAGCACCAAAGGATTCACCTGAACAAATTTCAGGCATGTACTTACTCTTCTGTTCTTCAGTTCCGAACATGGCAATAGGTGCTCCACCCAGTGAAATATGTGCAGAATATGTAATTCCTGTAGAGCCACAGGCACGACTTAACTCTTCAACAACAATGGCAAAACTTATCGTGTCCGCTCCAGATCCACCGTATTCTTCAGGGAATGGTAATCCCATTATTCCTAATCTTCCAAGATTATTGAATATTTCTTTTGGGAACTGCTTCTCTTTATCTCTTTTCTCAGCACCCGGAGCAACCTCTTCGTCTGCAAATTCACGAATCATTTTTTGCAAAAGCTGTTGCTCTGATGTTAAATCGAAGTTCATGATTTCCCCTCCCTGAATGTGTATGCGTTTACATTACTTATTCATTATAAATGAAATTCGGGAATTTTCATAACATTTGTAACCTTTTTTTAATTTTACAAAGCAGTGAGCCTCTCCTCACTGCTAGTTAGAAAATAAAGTATTGTACCGATAAATATCCAAAAAACAAAAGGCTGCCTGCAATCCCTGAATATTTT
Organism: Bacillus sp. DJP31; assembly: GCF_049310945.1. Classification (NCBI taxonomy): domain Bacteria; kingdom Bacillati; phylum Bacillota; class Bacilli; order Caryophanales; family Bacillaceae; genus Bacillus; species Bacillus sp. DJP31. The sequence continues at coordinate 49,256 of NZ_JBMERO010000002.1, forward strand.
ATCGTTTTCATCTCCATTTTTTTCCCAACAAGGAACCAGAGCAAGCAATGAGAAAGAACGGTTGCTCCTATGACAAAAGAATAATCATCATAAAAATAATCCACCAATTCTATTGAAGTCACAAAAAATAATAAAAAGGCAAAAACAATAAAAAAGGTCTGGTATAAATGATTTTTCTTATGAAAAAACAAGGAAAATGCAACTAAAATAATAATTAAAATGAAATTTAAGCACATTTGCAAACCAAAGGACATTTCAGTAAAATAAAGTGCAAGAAAGGTTATCGGTAACAAAAACAGAAAAAGTACAGGAAGTAAGGCTATAAATCCAGTTATTTTTAAGTTTTTTTTCTTACCTTCAATTTCATGGTTTCCTTCCGAGTAAAGAGTTAATAGGAAATTACAGTATTGTTCTGGGAGTAAACGATTTTTCTTCCAGTACTCAATTTCTTTTAGTATGATTTCTTTTCTTTGTAGATCCATCCTTATCACCTAAGTTCCAAAAAAAATAGCCTACTTCAATTTTAAGAAGTAAACTACTGAATGTAAATACTTTATTCTAAAAAGTCTTTTAAACGCTTGCTTCTGCTTGGATGACGTAGCTTTCTTAGAGCTTTTGCTTCTATTTGGCGGATTCGTTCACGCGTAACACCAAATACTTTTCCTACTTCTTCTAAAGTTCTTGTACGGCCATCATCAAGGCCAAAACGGAGACGCAATACATTTTCTTCACGATCTGTTAAAGTATCCAAAACATCTTCTAACTGCTCTTTAAGCAACTCATAGGCAGCATGTTCAGAAGGAGATGTAGCATCCTGATCTTCTATAAAATCACCAAGATGGGAATCATCCTCCTCACCAATTGGTGTTTCTAATGATACAGGTTCCTGAGCAATCTTTAAAATTTCTCTAACCTTATCAGCTGTTAGATCCATATCTTCGGCAATCTCTTCTGGTAATGGTTCTCTACCAAGGTCTTGAAGAAGCTGACGTTGAACGCGAATGAGCTTGTTTATTGTTTCTACCATATGAACTGGAATACGAATTGTTCTTGCTTGGTCAGCTATAGCTCTTGTAATGGCCTGCCTAATCCACCAAGTTGCATACGTACTGAACTTGAACCCTTTTTCAAAGTCAAACTTCTCAACTGCTTTTATTAAACCCATATTTCCTTCTTGAATTAGATCTAAAAATAGCATTCCACGACCAACGTAACGTTTCGCAATACTAACAACGAGTCGTAAATTGGCTTCAGCCAGGCGGCGTTTTGCTTCTTCGTCACCTTTTTCAATTCGTTTAGCTAATTCAATCTCATCTTCAGCAGATAATAGGTCAACTCGCCCAATTTCTTTTAAATACATTCTGACAGGATCGTTAATCTTCACACCTGGAGGAACACTTAAATCGTTTAAGTCAAACTCCTCATCTTTAGCTAATTGTTGAACGTTAGGGTCCTCTTCACCATCACCAATAATTTCTACACCTTGTTCACCAAGGTGTTCATAATATTCATCCATTTGGTCTGATTCTATTTCAAATCCAGACATCTTTTCTGCGATTTCCTCGTAAGAGAGAACTCCACGCTTCTTCCCTATTTCTACAAGCTGTTCCTTCACTTGGTCAAGGGTTAATTCTTCTGTGTCTGTTACTACATCTTTAGAGTGAGCTGGTTTTTCAGCCATAAGATCCCCTCCTTCCAAATTATTGCGAGGTATTTATACATAAACATTACTTGAGATCTTTTCTCATCTGGATAATTTCCATCTCGATTTGAGCTGCTCTCACAAACTCCTGTCTACGCTCTGCATCTCGCCTCTCGGCTTCCTTTTCCTTTATTTTTACTGCTTTAGGAAAATTCAACACCAGTTTTACGTAATCTGTTAATTCTTGTGGAGATATTTCTTCATTAATAGTAAGCATAGAAATTTCAGATATCATTCGTTGTAGGTCTAATTCCTCTATCCTACTTAGAAAAGCATTCACATTCGGTGAATTCCCCTCTTCATAAAATGCATAAAGATAGGCAGCGATTGCACTATGTTCTTCTATATTAAACAGTTCAAGGAGTGCATTCTGTACTTTATATGCTATATCACTATCCTTTAACATATGAGCAAGCAATAACCGTTCTGCGTTGTGATATGCCGGAAGCATCCTTTTTGGGATTAATGGCCTATTAGATATAGTATTTCTTGATGTAGGCTGGTTATCCCTCTTTTTATATTGCTTATATACCTGAAATTGTTGAGATTTTAATGCTTCTAATGAAATAGAGAATTCCTCAGCAAGTGATCGTAAGTAGTGATCACGTTCAACTGGCTTTTCAAGCTGGGCTATTTCTTTTAAAACCTCATCAATATAAGAAATCCGGTCAGCTTCATCTCGCAAATCCTTACCTTTTCTTAAATACTGCAGCTTAAAAGCCATCACCGTTAAACTTGCCCCTATTACATCGGTTCTAAACTTGGACTCTCCAAATTTATTGATGTAGTCATCAGGATCAAGTCCTTCTGGCATGACTGCAACTCGCACTTCGCACCCAGCAGCCTTGAGCAGGGATGTAGCACGATATGCAGCTTCAATTCCAGCTTTATCGGAATCATAACAAACCGTAACATTGTCTACGTTTCGTCTAATAATCCGAATTTGTTCATCTGTTAAGGCTGTACCCATCGTTGCGATTACATTTGATATGCCTGCACGGTGCAAGGCAATAGCATCCACAAATCCTTCTAAAAGGATAGCCTGTTGTTTTTTCCGGATATGAGACCTTGCTAGATGAAACCCATATAGGGTTTTACTTTTTTGAAAAATTTCTGTTTCTGGACTATTTAAGTATTTGGGCTCACCTGAATCAATAATTCTACCGCTAAATGCCGTAACTTGACCTTGTAAATTCCAAATAGGAAACATAATTCTATTTCGGAATCGATCAAAGTATCGACCTTCTGGATTTCTAATTGAAATTCCTGCACTTTCAAGTAGGTCCAGTGAGAAACCTCTTTTTTGTAAAAAATTTGTAGCAAAGTCCCATGAAGAGGGTGAATAGCCAATTCCGAAGGTATCTATAATTTCTTTTGTAAGTCCTCGATTATTTAAATATTGTAAAGGTTGCTCGCCTTCCTTTGTATTTACCAATAAATGATGGTAAAATTTCTTTAAGAGCTCGTGGGCTTCAATCATTTTCAACTCGTGAGAAGAGTACTTAGACGTAGCAGGCTGGTCATATGATTCTGGAAGTTCAACACTTGCATTTTTGGCAGCATGTTTTATTGCTTCTAAAAATGAAAGACCTTCAATTTCCATTAAAAAAGAGAATATATTCCCACCTGCTCCACAACCAAAGCAGTGATATATTTGTTTCTCGGTTGAAACAGAAAATGATGGTGAATTCTCACCATGAAAAGGGCATAATCCAAAGTAATTTTTCCCTTGTTTCTTCAATTGAACATATTCACTAACAACGTCTACAATGTCTATTGTATTGCGAATCTTTTCGATAATATCTTCAGAAATCCGACTCACCTTTGACAACTCCATTGTTATTATTTCGATATTTAATCCTATTCTCCTTCAAGATTCGACAAAATTTTTTCGAAATTCATTGAAAAATTTCTTCTATCCTCATTAGAGAATGGACTAGGTCCTTTTGAGTGATGACCTTTTCGCCTTTCTTTTGCCGAAAGGTACCTCATGTTTAAAGCCAATCCTATCGTTTCCTCAACAAATTGCCTTCCGCGAGGAGAGATGACGATCATTTCTTTTGCAAGTAACAAGCTTGCAAGACCAATATCTTGGGTAATCACAATGTCATGTCTTTTTGAGTGATTCATGATATACATGTCGACTTCTTCCTTGTTAGAGTCAACATATATCCACTTACCACCAAAGTTGTTTGTCGAAACATGGGCATATGAGGCTACAAAGGTAACATCAAATTGAAGCGAGCTTGCGATATGTAAAATTTCACTTTTAACAGGACATGCATCTGCGTCAACAAATATTTGATAATTTTTTTTCGTCATATTTCTCTATTCTACATCCCTCCAAAAGAATCCTTCTAACAAATACATGTTTTAACTTTCTTACTATTACTGGACATGCTTTTTGTTTAGAAAAGATATTCTTTAAATCGCTTTTTCCACATCATTTAGATTGAAACAACTTGCTATACCATAACAAGAGAAATTCCCCCTGCAAAAGTTATACTGTCTAATTAGACAAAAAAAATACATTTCCTCTTGACAAATGCTCTACAGTTAGTTTATTCGTAAACAGCAAAGTCTAAACCTAAAATCACTCTTTTTTATCAACAATTTTTAATTATATTACAATAAAGGAAATTATGCTATAAAAATGTGCCCAAGAGTTAATTTACTCCAAGGATTTTTGCTAGTTAGATTAGATTGTTCAGTTAAATTGGTAACTATTCAGAAACCTATTTGGAGGAGTGCGGCATTGTAGGAAAACACTAAACTATATAAAATCACATTTTCATATCATACGTAAAAAAACACACTCTAGAGGTGTGCTTTTTTACGTATGATTTGATTGATAAATATTTTGAATGACGTTTGCTGTTTCTTCAACCGCTTTATTGGATACATCAATTACTTTACAACCAATTCTTGTTGCAATCTTTTCAAAGTATTCCAGTTCCTCTTTAATTCTTTCGATATTAGCATAGCTGGCTTCATCATTAAGTCCAAGAGCTTTTAATCTTTCTTTTCGAATATCATTAAGCTTATCAGGGCTAATTTTCAAGCCAAAGCAGCGAGAAGGTTGGACCTTAAATAACTCCTCAGGAGGATCTACTTCTGGAACAATTGGGACATTCGCTACTTTTAGTCGCTTATGTGCTAAGTATTGAGACAATGGTGTTTTTGATGTTCTAGATACACCTATAAGCACAATATCCGCACGCATTATTCCCCTTGGATCTCTTCCATCATCGTATTTAACAGCAAACTCTATTGCTTCTACCTTTTTAAAATAATCTTCATCTAATTTACGTACATTCCCTGGTTCACAAAGCGGCTTAAGACCTGTCGCTTGTTGTAGCTTGTCAATTAACGGTCCGATAATATCGACAGCTTCAACTTTTTCCCTCTTAGCCTCTTCAAGTAAAAAGTGACGCATTTCAGGAATTACGAGAGTAAAAACAATAAGTCCATTATTCAATTTTGCTAGATGAATCACTTCAAGCAACATAGCTTTGTCTTCAATGAAAGGTATTCTACGTAAGTCATTACTTGACGTTTGAAATTGACTTATGGCTGCTTTTACGACTAATTCTGCTGTTTCTCCAATCGAGTCTGACACCACATAGATGATCTGTTTGCTCATCTAAGCCCTCCATCCTATGATTTGTTTTGTTTGAAACTAACAGGTACTTACGTTTTTAAATGACTTCATCATTCCCAAGATCAACAAGCACCTTCGTCATATTTGTCTTCGTAAGTCTACCTACTACCTCAAGGCCCTTTTCTGTTTCTTTAATAATTGGAACAGCATCAATTTGTTTTTCAATTAACTTTAAGGCAATATCAATTAATAAATCTTCTCGTTTGCATACGGTTATGTTCGGCATTCTTGTCATAATGATATTCACTGGTATGCTAGATAGTTCTTGTTTTCCAAGACTGGCACGTAATAGATCCTTTCTAGATAACACACCAACTAGAAGAGATTCCTTATTTACTACGAATATTGTGCCAACATCCTCTAAAAACATTGTACATATCGCGTCATAAACGGATACATTTTCATCAACTACAACAGGAATCGATTGGTATTGCTTCACTTGAATTTTTTTTATTTTTTCAGTAAGTAACTGTGAACCCGTTTTTCCCGTGTAAAAGTAACCTACCCTTGGCCTTGCGTCTAAATATCCTGCCATTGTTAGAATCGCTAAATCAGGTCTTAATGTTGCACGTGTAAGATTCAATCGACTCGCAATATTCTCACCAGTAATTGGACCATTGTCCTTCACAATCTGTAGAATAAACTCTTGCCGTTTATTCAGCTCTATTGGTAACACCACCTTCTAAAAAAGAGAGATCCTAATGTGTTATACTTATTAATTATTATTATATAGTATTTAGCTGAAACTTGGCTACTCAGAACCTTAATAGAAAAAAACCTCGGTTCTAGTTACATCACCGAAAGTTTAAGGGTAGAACTTTTTTCTTCATGGTTGCATGGGACTTTGAAATTTTTCGAGCTGACTTAAAAACTTTTTGGACTTTAACATTAATCCAGAGTACTCATCATAAAATCGAGTGATGACTAATTTTAGTTCCTGTTTTGTTTCAGGTTTAACCGAAATAGTACCTAGTCGATTCAAATCAAATGAATAAAATAGTCGAAGAAGCCTTACAGTAGCTGGTGTTATTAGGAGACTTCTCGGGTCTTTTCCAACACATAAGTGACACAAAAAGCCACCTTCTTGTACTGAGAAGGAAAACTTTCCTTCTGTTCGAGAGCAACTTACACAACTACTTAAATGAGGATAAAGTCCAATTATTTGTAGCATTTTCAGCTCATAAATCATAGTCAGAATTTCTAAGTCCATACCTTCATTTATTAAATGTAAAGTTTGATATAGAAGTTCAAATAAGTATGGGTTTGGCTTTTTTTCTTCGAGAGCCTTATCTGTAAGTTCGATTATATAGGAGGCGTAAGCAGTAGCAAAAATATCAGACTTAATATGTTTCATGCTAATTAAACTTTCACCCTGCTTAAGAGTTCCAAGTCCGGAGCTTGTTTGAATTAGGAAAGATCCATATGTGAAAATTTGTGATATAGAAGCTAAGCGACTGTTTGGTTTTTTTGCTCCACGTGCCATTAATCCAATTTTCCCAAGCTCTTTTGTATACATGGTGACAATTTTATTTGTTTCACCATAGTCATTCGTTCTTAAAATGATTCCTTCAACTTTTTGAAGCAAAACAGTCACCTTCCAAGGGGAGGTCAGGAAATGGGAGAATCTATTTCTGCTAGCTCCTCATTAAAATCTTCGGTTCTTGTTTCATGCTCCTTTTCAAGCTCTTTAAAAAGAAGGTACGTGTCTATGTTACCTGTCTCGCTAAACACTTTCCAAGTAAAATGTAGCATAAAAACCCCACCTTTCTAATTTTTACTAGCATTGACAGAAAACAGAAAACCATTTCCTTAAATTTAGAATGACCTTTGTGCCCATGTTTCATGTGAGATAAATATTGTTAAATTTTAATACTCATCAAATCCAAAATCACGTAGGTTTGACGATTTGTTCCGCCAGTCCTTCTGTACCTTAACCCACAACTCTAAGAATACCTTTGAACCAAGTAATGCTTCAATATCTTGTCTAGCTCTTTGGCCAACTTCTTTAAGCATTGACCCCTGTTTCCCGATAACAATTCCTTTTTGAGAAGATCGTTCAACAATTATTGTTGCACTAATATAAACGGTATCTTTACCCTCTCTTTTTTCCATTGAATCCATTACTACTGCAATTGAGTGTGGTATTTCTTCTCTCGTTAAATGCAACACTTTTTCCCGTATTAATTCAGTTACAATAAATCGCTCAGGATGGTCAGTTACCTGATTTTCTGGGTAATATTGTGGTCCTGATGGCAAGTATTTTTTAATTTGAGCGATCAATGTTTCTACATTATTCCCTTGAAGTGCAGAAATTGGGACAATCTCTGCAAACTCGTATAGATCTTTATATTGAGTAATGAGATTTAATAGTTTCTCTGGAAGAACTTGATCTATTTTATTAAGGATCAGAAATACTGGTGTATTCGTTTCCTTAAGACTTTCAATAATAAATTCGTCTCCACGTCCAAATCCTTCTTCGACGTTGATCATGAATAAGACGATATCTACTTCTTTTAATGCACTATGAGCGACTTTCATCATAAAGTCTCCCAGTTTATGCTTAGGTTTATGAATACCTGGTGTATCTATAAAAACGATTTGTGAATCGTCTTCAGTGTACACTCCTTGAATTTTATTTCGAGTTGTTTGTGGTTTATCACTCATGATGGCGATTTTTTGTCCTACAACCCTGTTTAAAAATGTTGACTTTCCTACATTAGGACGACCAATGATTGATACGAAGCCAGACTTATAGCCTTCCTTTATCATTTTAAATCCTCCGGTGAAAAAGCCCCTGGTAGTAATTCGGAAACGGTAAGTTCATGAATCTCACCATTTAAGTTGGTTAGAATGACCAACATATCCTTTGGACAAAGCTCTGAGATAACTTGTCGGCAAGCACCACAAGGTGGAACAGGTCGTTCTGTATCGGCTACAACCGCAATGGCTACAAAGTCATTATCAGCCTCTGATATCGCCTTAAAAAGAGCCGTACGTTCTGCACAATTTGTCATGCTGTAGGCAGCATTTTCGATGTTACAGCCTTTGTATACTTTTCCGTCTCTTGTTAATAGAGCTGCGCCCACTTTAAATTTAGAATAAGGTACATAGGCTAATTCTCTTGCTTTTTTTGCTTCTAGGATTAATTGCTCTTTGTTCAATGTTTTACTTCCCTTCTATCAGTCGAGTACGACTATCTACATTTTACCTTAAATCCAATAAAATTTCACGTCAAATTGCAAGAAAATTTAAATTATTAATCTGACGATTTTATTCATAAATATAATGAGTCCAATCATAACCGATACGATGGCAAAAATAAAGACTGCGGCAGCTGAAAGGTCTTTTGCCTGCTTTGCTAAAGGATGATACTCCTTTTTAGTAACAAGGTCAATTGTTCGTTCTATCGCAGTATTTAGTAACTCTAGAGAGATCATACCTGCTATCAGGATGAATATAATCATCCATTCCGTTGAAGTTACGTCTAAGAAAAAAGCAACGATACAAACAAGGATACCAATGAGTGTATGTATCCTAATATTTTGTTCAGTGCTATAGGCATGTAGAATACCTTCCCATGCATAGCCAAAGCTCCTCAAAAGTCTCGTCAATTTTCGATACATTACCTTGTCAGGCCAAAATCATCTAGGATTTTAGTCTGAAGAGTAAACATTTTTTTCTCATCCTCTTCATTTAAATGATCATAGCCGAGTAAATGAAGAAATCCATGTACACTTAAAAACCCCAATTCCCTTAAAAAGGAGTGGCCATATTCTTCAGACTGTTCCGTTGCCTTTTGCACTGAAATAATAATATCCCCCAAATGCTTAGGTATATGGTCTCCTAAAATTTTTATCTCTCCTTCGCCCAATTCTTCCATTGCAAAAGAGATAACATCAGTTGCTTGGTCCTTGTCCCGATATTCACGATTAATCTCTTGAATTCGTTCGTTAGTTACAAAGGTCACCGCGAGTTCCGCACCTTCTTTAACGTCCTCTACATTTGCAGCAAACTGAAGCAAATCTTCGATTCTTTCTATCTGTTCATGCTGGAGTGATATTGTTTCATCTAAAAAATCAATCATTAGCTTCAAGCTTCTTTCACCTTCTTATTCGTAACTTCTGGATATTCAATTCTAGAGTGAAAAATCCCTTGCATCGTCTCACAAAATGATTTAGCTATTTGATCCAACTCCTTCATCGTAATATCACATTCATCAAGTTGTCCATCCTGTAAGCGGTCATTAATGATATTCTTTACAACAGATTCAATTTTTTGAGGTGAGGGATGGCTCATCGATCTAACTGCAGCTTCAACACTATCTGCAATGCCTATAATCGCCGTTTCCTTTGTTTGAGCCTTTGAACCGGGATATCTAAACTCTATCTCAAGGATTTCTTTTTCACTATTTTGACATGCTTTATGGTAGAAATACTTTAGGAGCGTTGTTCCATGATGCTGCTCGGCAATATCAATAATCTCTTTTGGCATCTTATTTTTCCTAAGCATCTCAGCACCATCTGTAGCATGAGAAATAATAATTGTTTTACTAAGCTGAGCGGAAATTTTGTCGTGTGGATTCTCTCGATTCATTTGATTTTCAATGAAAAAATGTGGTCGTTTCGTTTTTCCTATATCGTGATAATAAGATCCAACTCTTGCTAATAGGCCATTTGCTCCCACCGCTTCACATGCAGCCTCTGAAAGATTTGCTACCATTACACTATGGTGATAGGTTCCCGGTGTCTCAGTTAAAATCTTTCTTAATAACGGGTGATTGGGATTGGATAACTCAATAAGTTTCATTGTAGACAGAATTCCAAATCCAGCTTCAAAAAATGGTAACAACCCTATTGCTAGTACGGCAGAAACAATACCCGATAAAAGAGCCATAATAAAGTAAGGTGTAGATTCAAAACTTATTATATGACCATTTTTTAACATGACAAGAGCAGATATCAGGATAAAGTTAATAATGCCAACAAATAATCCTGCCTGTAGAATTTTTGTTCTTTGGTTATGTTTCCCGAGAAATAATATACCGGCAATACAGCTTATTAAAATATAGATACCGATAGAGAAATTAAAAGTATTAGAAATTCCACCGTTAAAAATAATACTTCCACAAATCGCAAATATCATACTTGCAAGCATAGCGATACGCTCGTTAATTAATAGTTTAATGAGGATTGCGCCCATTGCGACTGGGACCACATAGCCAATCTCTGAGAAATTGATCTTTTGGAACAAACTAATTATTTTCATGAGAATGATGGTAATGGAACAAATGAACGTATAAATCGTTATGTATTTTAGTTCATTCTGTTGGCCGTCTTTAAAATAAAAGTAAACAGAACTAATTAACAATAAGATTACCAATACTAAACCTATAAACGGCAGACTTGTGTCTTTGTTATCTAAGAATCCAGCTAAAACAAGCTGACGATAAACTTCTTCGTCAATTAATTCTCCTTCTCTAACTAGAATTTGCCCTTGTAAAATATAATCAGGTTCAATGGCATCCATTGCGGCTTTTCTATTGGCATCTGTTGATTCCTTATCAAAAACAACGTTAGGTACAATAGCAAATTTACAGAGTTGAACGATTGATCTCTTTATATCTGTATTTACATTCACATATCGAAGTTCCTCATCTACTCTTTCACGGGCTAAATCAATTTCCTGAACCTCAATCTGCTTAGACATAATGGTGTTAACCGCCGTTACTGCACTGTCCCTTGCCATGACTCTAGTCTCAGGAGTGGCTAATAGGAGTGAGGCAAGTGAATCTCTTGAAATCTCCTTATGAAGTCTAACTTCATCCGGTAGAGTATCATTTAATAGTCCGATTTTCTCATCTAATGTTACTTTTTCTAAAAGTTCTTCTCGTGAAGGAGCTGTTATTTCACCCGTCTCCTCATTTTCTAAATCGAGGGGTCTTGAGAGAATATCAGCCTCGACTTCAGTAATGGCTTTAAAGATGGCATCTATAATATCAATTTGATTTTGAGCATAGTTTTTTTTCAGAGAGTAGACGTCATCCACTTGCTCAACTGCATCATTTCTTTTCTGCTCAGTTTTTTGTGCGTCTGGGATTAAGGTAGGTGACACAATGGTCTTTTCTGCATCAGAAAATAGCTTTAACTCCAATTGCTCTGGTCTAATGTTGCTGTACATTGAAAAAAATAAAATGGTGGCAAACAAAAGGTACAACCCTGTTATAAGGAAATGATCGTTTTTTATTAATTGTACATAATGTAGTATTTTCTTCCAATATGCCATGGTAGGACCTCCTTTTTGCCTTTTAGCAAAGCTACTTTAGTACAAGAATAACATGACGTATTAAGAATTACATAGTTTTTCGAAGGAACAATTCTAAAACATCTGACTAAAATGCAATAAAGAGCCCATAGTAGGGCTCCTTTAATGGCTTATATCTTCATATGCCTTAATGATCTTCTGTACAAGTGGATGCCTTACAACATCAGATTGCTCTAGATAGATGAACGTTATGCCTGGAACGTTCTTAAGGATGGTTTGGGTAACAGATAAACCTGAAGCAACACCCTTTGGAAGATCAACCTGAGTAACGTCTCCAGTAATCACCATTTTAGAATCAAAGCCTAGTCTAGTTAAAAACATTTTCATTTGTGCTGTAGTTGTATTTTGGGCTTCATCTAAAATAACAAAAGCATCATCTAATGTTCTACCTCTCATATATGCTAAAGGCGCAATCTCGATGGTTCCCCTTTCAATCATACGGAGTGTATGCTCTTGACCAAGGACATCATGTAATGCATCATACAAGGGCCTTAAGTATGGATCCACTTTCTCCTTTAGGTCACCAGGTAGAAAGCCTAGGCTCTCGCCTGCTTCTACTGCTGGCCTTGTTAAGATTATTTTTTTTACTTGTCCATTCTTTAAAGCGGAAACAGCCATAACGACAGCTAAATAGGTTTTTCCTGTGCCCGCTGGACCAATACCGAATACTAAGTCACTTCGTTTGATGGCTTGAATATAGTGTCGTTGTCCAAGCGTTTTAATACGAATTGACTTTCCTTTTGCATTCTTCGTAATCTCCTCATCATAAAGCTGAATAAATTGATCCATCTTACCAGCCACCGCTAATTGCACCGCATAGGCTACATCTCGGTCAGAGATTGATATTCCTTTACGAATAACTTGTAACAATCCATCCAACACTTCTTCAACAAGCTCATACTTCTCTGACTCAGTTGAAACAAGTACAGCCTCTCCCCTTGTCACGATGGATACACTTAGTAGCTCTTCAATTCGTTTAAGATGAGAGTCTTGATTTCCAAATAAAGCTATCGCTTCATTCGGATTATCTAATTGTGGTTTGATGGTTACGAATTCTGCTGGCATCCTTTAGTCTCCTTGAACAATAGGTTGTACTGTTGAAATTTCTTCTATAACTTGGTAATGTATACTTAATTTAACTTTACCATTCTCCATACTTTCGTGCAAAACTTTTTCCCCTTTTATTTTAGCTTGTTCATCCAACTGCTTCTTTAATTCACTCCTTCCATCTTCCAATCCAACTTTTATCGCTTCTTGTTTCGAATATTCTCGTTTAGCCGTTTCACTTTCTCGAATTGTTTTCTGACTATATCCAACAGGCATTTTCCATTTTAAGAAATAAAATGATTTCTTTTCATGACTCGATTCATAGTTGGTAAATGTAGTTCTTCCAAATCCCCATACGGGGATGCTCCAATTTCCTATATCTAAATAATGCTTTGTTTTTACAAGGCCAGTTAAAACAGTAAAGGTAGTAGTTAATGGCACAGTCACGTCTGCTTTAAACCATGTTTCTCCCATTATCTTACCTCTAGCACTAACTACTTCTGTCTGTCCTTCTTTTCCAATAAAGCCAGATACTAGCAAGTCCCCTTTTTGGACATAATCATTGATTGCGACAAGCGCTTGGCCTTCCTCAACATACATGTTGGAAATAACTGCTTTCTTCCTTGCTACTAAATGACGTGGACTAAAAAATTCAGTCTTTTTGGGCTGATTTTTCTCAACGACCTGAAGATGATAGGTCGTCCCATTTAAATCGACACCAACCCAAGTAATATCGTTGATTTTATCTGATAAGTGTTTTTGAATTTCATCAACGTCATTGATCATGAATTGAAATTTTCCTTTTTCTACACCAATCTTCTGTAACTCTTTACGTATGATATGTTCAGTTTCAGGGTTAGCTCCTCGTACTTCTATATTCCACACCATATTCGATAGAATGAATAATATAAGTAGACAAGAAAATGCGCCAATCACAAATCCGCTATTATATAGTGCGCTTTTTAGTAAAAAGGGGAAACCGCTTCCCCTTATAAAGGATAGCTTACAGCCACTTTTGCGTATGATTCTTCGGATTTTATGTATGTCTTTTAAATGAATGGAGCATGTCACAGCATCCGATTGTCGTGCTACTTCCCAAATAGCAATTCCCTGCCTCACACACTCATTAATAAACCGCTCAATTCCTTTTCCTACTATTTTTATTTTTACATGTCCTGAAAAGAAGATTGTCCACTGATTTTTCATTCTAAAAAAACTCCCCCTTAAAAGATTTTAAGCCTTTTCTAAGTAAATAACTTGTTCGATTTTACCTTCGAGCAATATTTCTTCTGGAAGGATTGTTTTAATAACAAATGAGTTTCCTTTTATTAAAAGCTGTCCTTGTTTTAAAAGTAGCCGAAGCTCTTGATCTGAAAATGAAAGCAATCCTCTATGGTTTTCGATATAAATATGTATTTGACCAATCATCGTTATCCTTGGCAAGTCCATCGTCACATCAGCCGGTAATGATAGTTGATGTGTCATCCATCGTTTCATCTTTGTTCTAAGTTTTTTCATAAATGGACCCCCTTTCATCTCATATTTATGTTTAAATATGGTTACGTATCACAGGTTTTTGTAGGAAAATGTAAAGATGATTAATTTATAGGGGCAAAAAGCAAAAAAGCTGCCAAATTAGTTCGGCAGCTTTTTTGAAAGAGATGAATGGTGAGGTTTTTTGGAGCGAGGTGCCCCTAGTATCTCTGCCATTACGACTCCTTGTATTAAATTTTGCTTTGTGAGATTTCGGATTTGTACTTGAGAATGATTTGTAATAGGTTTCATTTTCTTAGTTATTGAATCTTCTCTTTTTTGTTGATAAGGTATGGATGTGTAAGGAGTAACTAGCTCTTCATTCCTTACTTCAATTATAGGTACTGTTACAACTTGTTCTTCCTGTTCTCGCTTTGGTTTCCTTTCACCAAAGTGCTGCGGATGCATTGGATCTAGCCTAGGAGGAATCAGAGGCTTTCTGTTCTCTCCTTCTGCGTCCTCCTTATTCTTTTTAGAAAAGAGTGAGATTGCACCAAATATGAGGGCAAGGATTATTGGAAAAAACCCTTCCATTTAACGTCCTCCCTTAACACGTGAGTTCATTATTTTACGTCCTCTTCAGTAATTACGTTTGATTTCCCAATTGAATCTCTCATATCTGTGTCAGCACTAATATTTTTGATGTTCATATAGTCCATTACTCCAATATTTCCTGATCGCAAGGCCTCTGCCATCGCAAGTGGAACTTCTGCTTCTGCTTCCACTACTTTAGCACGCATCTCCTGAACACGAGCTCGCATTTCTTGCTCTGTTGCGACAGCCATTGCACGTCTTTCTTCCGCTTTCGCTTGTGCAATTCTCTTATCTGCTTCGGCTTGATCTGTCTGTAGAACTGCCCCTATGTTCTTCCCGATATCAATATCTGCAATATCAATGGACAATATTTCAAACGCTGTCCCTGCATCTAATCCTTTTTTCAATACTGTTTGTGAAATCATATCAGGATTTTCTAAGACCTTTTTGTGGTCTTTTTGTGAACCAATTGTACTTACAATCCCTTCGCCAACACGAGCAATGATTGTTTCTTCACCAGCACCACCGACCAATCGATCAATATTGGCACGAACTGTAATTCTTGCTTTGGCCTTAACTTCAATTCCGTCCATTGCAACACCTGAAATAAATGGTGTTTCAATTACTTTTGGGTTAACGCTCATTTGAACAGCTTGTAGCACGTCACGGCCTGCAAGATCAATGGCTGCAGAACGCTCAAACGGTAATTCGATATTAGCTCTGTGAGCCGCAATCAATGCATTTACCACGCGGTCAACGTTACCACCGGCTAAATAATGACTCTCTAATTGATTAATATTGACATCAATTCCTGCCTTTTGTGCTTTGATAAGAGGATTGATAATTCGACTCGGAATAACCCGACGAAGTCTCATTCCTATTAGGGTAAAGATGGTAATCTTAACTCCTGCAGCTAATGCTGAGATCCACAACATTACTGGTACAAACGTCAATAATACAACTAAAAAGATAAACCCAATTCCTACTGCTAGTAAAAGTAATAATGTACTTGATTCAATCATGTAAAATCCTCCTTTAAATTAGTCCTCTGTTACTAGTTCTCTAACAACGGTCCTAGCTCCTTCAATTTTAACAATCTTAACTCGTGTATTTTCTTCAATAAAGCTACCTTCTGATACAACATCTAAATATTCTTGATTAAACTTAGCCAAACCCGATGGTCTTAAAGGAGTAGTTGTTACTCCTTCTAACCCAAGTAGCTCAAGCCGATTAACATTCGATACGTAGCCTGAATCAGTACGAGTGGCGTCTTTAAGAATGATGCGATCAAATAGTCTAATATTTTTATTAAATACTTTAAGTAAAAGCAAGGAAACGACTATACATGACACGATAGCAATAAGAATTGAAATTGCGGCTAGCTCGAAACTTCCTGTGGAAAGAAAGATACTTGCAATTACTGCAATAAAGCCGATAATACCTAATATCCCACCTGGGACAAATAGCTCCAGGACCATTAATAGAAAACCCACAAAGAATAATATGATTGCTTCCATTCCTGCGAGTCCTGCTACCAAATGACCGTAGAAAAATAATAGCAATGAAGAAAGTCCAACCGTACCCGCTACTCCGAATCCGGGTGAATACAACTCAAGTAATAGTCCTATGCTCCCTAAAGATAGCAGAATGGGTACTACAACTGGGTGAGTGAGAAAACGTGCCACATTCTCTGAAAAGCTTACTTCAGATTGTATGATAACATGATCCCTCAGCCCTAGCTTCTCTAGTAGTTCATTTAAACTATTTACTGTGCCCTCTGAATAACCCACCTCTAAAGCCTGAGTAGGTGTCAAAGTTAAAAACTTTCCTTTTCCTGCATTCAGTTCAGGTAGATCAATATTCTTATCCGCCATAGCCAATGCATAAATTGGGTCTCGGCCATTTAACTCTGCAGCACTTTTCATTGCCGCAAGCCAATAGGACTCTGCTTTTTCACCTGCTGTATTTCCTTGCCCATCAATAATACCAGCAGCACCCATGGTGGAACCTGGTGTCATATAAATCTCATCAGCATTAAGGGCAATATAGGCTCCTGCAGATAGAGCTTGTTTGTTTACAAACGCGATTAGTGGCAGTTCTGTAGTCGTTATACTTTTCGCAATATCAGAAGCCGCGTCTACTGCTCCTCCGGGAGTATTTATGTCCAAAATGATCACTTTGGCATTCATTTCCTCCGCTTCTTTAATCGAACGATTAATAAAGGCAAGTAACCCATTTTCCACAGTCTTTTCAACTGGTATAACATAAACGCTCTTTGAATCATTACTTTCAACCGCATTAGCCGAAAAGTTTGCTAGGATTGAAGATAAAAAGAGCATGAAAAATGCAAGCCAAATATAGCGTCTAACCCTCATTCATTCCCCTCCTTTCTTTAAAGTGTATGAATACTTATTATAAAGTACTACGTTTGACTTTGGTAAAGGTTTCAAAAAAAAAAGTTAACGCTACTATTCTTTAGCATACATGATAATTATATTCATAACAAAAGGCGCGAGAAACCCCTTTTAGCCCAGGCAAAGCAAATGTTCTATACAACAAAAAAACACCTTCAAAAATGAAGGTGCTAGGATAAATGTTGTTGGACTAAACGATTTACGAGACCGCCATCTGCCTTACCTTTTACTTTAGGCATTATAGCACTCATAACTTTCCCCATATCTGCTTTTGAAGAGGCGTTCACTTCTTCCATTGTTTCTTTAACAATTTCAGAAATTTCCTCTTCACTTAATTGTTTTGGAAGGTACTCTTCTAACACAATTATTTCAGCTTTCAATTTATCCACAAGGTCTTCACGACCAGCTTTTATAAACTCAAGGAGGGAGTCTTTACGCTGCTTAACTTCACGAGAAAGGACAGTTAAATCGTCATCTTCAGAAAGCTCACTTGTTTTTAGCTTAATCGCTTCATTTTGCAGTGATGCTTTGACCATTCGAATAACGGATAGCTTTTCCTTCTCTTTGTTCCTCATCGCTTGTTTCATGTCGTTGTTTAAACGTTCAAGAAGACTCATTCTTACACCCTCTATTAGAATTTACGCTTTCTAGCTGCCTCAGACTTTTTCTTACGCTTTACGCTAGGCTTTTCATAGAATTCACGCTTTCTTGCTTCAGAAAGTGTACCAGTTTTTGATACGGAACGTTTGAAACGACGTAGAGCTTCCTCGATAGATTCATTCTTACGTACGACTGTTTTAGTCATTCTATTTCCCTCCCTCCGAACAATCACGTGCAATAAATTAAACATGTAACTCAATAAACATGTCTTTTGCCATTATAATATATCAGTCACTTAGCGTCAACATGTTTTCAGCCATGGTAGTAGTTCTTTAATTCTGTTTTCTTGTCTAAGATCATATATTTTGACCTTCCTACATATAGCGGAATTTCTAGCTTGTCAAAATCCGGCAGTCCATTTTCTAAGAATTTATCTTCGTCTCGGTGAAATTTAGTAATCTCTCCAACGACCCAATCATGGTCACCATACGTTTGGATATCCATTACCTTACACTCATAAGCCACGTAAGCATCGTGTAAAATAGGACACTTTACGGTCTCTCCTTTATCATATCCAAGATCTAGCTCCCTGAATTTATCAACATCGTTTCCCGACAGAGTTCCACTTGATTGTATAATTGAGGCGAGGTGTCCTGGTAAAAAATTGATGACGAATTCATTAGAGCACGTAACAAGATTATGAGTGAATCTTTCTTTTGCTATGGCTACTCCATAAATGGGTGGATTATAGGAAATATATGTATGCCAGCCTGCTGCCATAATGTTTGTTTTCTCTTCAAATTTGCTGGTAACTATTGCGACCATTCCAGGGTAACTATGCATTACTATTTCATTTGTACTTTTTAACATTCACTCACTCCTTTGTTGGTCTTTATTTCACACCTTGTCCATAAGATAAACTAGAGGTGAGTCTATGTCCATAGATATCATATGGTTCGTTGTGTTTATAGCAATATTTATGTTTGGCTTGACTATTATGAGGTCTGGTTTAAATCGTCTTGCAACTGATCAAGTAAAAGAGAAGCTATTGCTCCTAACGAATAACCCTTTGCAAGGGCTTCTCATTGGAATGCTAATTACGGCCGTTTTACAAAGTAGCTCGGCTGTCATGGTGATTACCATCGGTTTTGTTTCAGCAGGATTGTTAACCTTTAGAAATAGTATTGGAATTATGCTTGGAGCAAATATCGGGACGACCATTACAGCTGAACTAATGACGATTCAAGTAGGTGAGATGTCATTGCCCATTGTCCTTGTAGGGATCTTGCTCCTTCTAATTCCTAACCGGACTACATTTTCAATTGGGACGGCACTAGTTGGAATAGGATGCATGTTTGTAGCAATGAAAGGATTTACTTTTCTTGCCCATTCAATCTATTCATATTCTATTGTCAAAACGACCCTTCTATATACCAATCACAATGACTTAGCAGGCATACTGCTAGGTGCCTTCTTATCTGCCATTATTCAATCTAGCTCGGCCGTTATTGGAATTTTAATGGGCTTTCTTCATCATCAACATATATCTATAAATGCTGGAATCGCCATCATGCTCGGTGCAAATATTGGTACTTGTGTCACAGCTATATTAGCAAGCATTAGTACAACAGTAGAAGCGAAATGGACAGCCTATGCACATATATGGCTCAATGTTTTTGGGGTCATCCTATTTATCCCCTTTATCAATTTGCTTTCAAAATTCGTTATAACACTTACTCCTGTATTAGAGACACAACTTGCTCATGCGAGTGTGATCTTTAATATTGCATGTTCTCTGCTCGCTTTACCACTAATCAATGTATTTGCTAATTTTATTATGAGCACTTATAAAAAATAGAGCCACACGAGCGTTTGTCTACTCGAGTGGCTTTTACTATGAAAAACTTAGTAACTATTTGTTCCTTTTTCCCCTTTAACAATGGCGATACCAGAGCTAGCGCCAATTCTAGTCGCTCCTGCAGCAATCATTGCATGTGTAGCTTCTGCATCGCGAACACCACCCGAAGCTTTTACTCCGAGAGAAGGTCCTACTGTTTCTCTCATTAAGGAGATGTCTTCTATTGTCGCACCGCCTGTTGAAAAGCCTGTTGAAGTTTTCACGAAATCAGTACCAGCACTTACCGCTAGCTTGCAAGCCCGTATTTTCTCTTCTTCAGTTAGTAGTGACGTTTCAATGATTACTTTAACAAGTGCTTTGCCCTTTGCAGCATCTACAACAGCACGAATATCTTGTTCAACGAGTTCGTCATGTTTGTCCTTTAATGCACCTATATTGATGACCATGTCTACTTCTGTAGCTCCATTTTGAATGGCATGGCTTGTCTCGAAGGCCTTTGTGTCAGAAGTTGTTGCTCCAAGTGGAAAACCAATTACAGTACAAACCTTAACTTCTGTACCAGTTAATAACTCTGCTGAAAGTTTAACCCAAGTAGGATTTACACAAACTGATGCAAAATTATAACTTTTTGCCTCTGCACATAACTTTTCAACTTCTGCCCTAGTGGCATCTGCTTTTAATAATGTATGATCTATCATTCTTCCGATATCTACTGCCATTATGTATTCCTCCATGTGTTGAGTGTTGTCCGTACCTCTTCATCATATCATTTCAAGAAATAAATTACGAGAATTCTTTAATCACGGTTAGTATTTTACATTTTGTTGATAACTAACCCGTTAATTTGACAAATTCCTATAGTAACTTACTAAAAACCTCACTCAGTCCTCTTTTTGTTATTGGTTCTTTCTAAAAAGACTGTTGTTTTTTGGAGACTGCTGAAAAAGTCCTTTTTTTAAAAAATATGTGCTAAAATACCTGTTGATTGTAACGAGAGGATGCACCATTCCCCGGGGTGGGCGGTGAGCCTCCTCGGCGTTAACGCCATGCGTGAGTCTCACCTGTCCCACGCATCCCAGCAGGTGCCCTAGCACCATCCGTTCCAATCAACATATACTCCCTAAAATAGCTCATTTTTCGATAGTTTCTACTTTTTCAGTGGCCTCGTTTTTTGATAGGTGTTTGTGAAAGCAACCCAATGCTTAATAAGCTGTTTGGAGCGAAATGTTCGAGACTCCTACTTAGAGCAAATTGTGATCATAAAAAAAAGCCCAAGCAATGGGCTCTATGAACTTAACTTTGTATTATAGTTCTCTAACAACTCGTGTTGTTCCACTACTCTAACAAATTGACCCTCGTTATAGGGATAACCTGCTCTTGTGATTTTCACCTTAACAATTTGGCCAATCATTTCTTCAGTAGCCGGAAATACCACCTTTAAATAATTGTCCGTGTAGCCAACATACAAGCCTCTAGTAGGGTCTTCCTTATAAACTTCTTCAGGAATAACCTCTAGTACTTCATTCTCAAATTGAGAGGCATACTCTTTGGCTAGTTGGTTGGAAAGTTCAATTAAACGATGAACTCGTTCATTTTTCACTTCTTCATTTACTTGGTCTTCCATTCTAGCTGCCGGTGTACCTGTCCGTTTTGAGTAAGGGAATACATGTAGCTCAGAGAATCCGTAATCTTGAATAAAATTGTACGTTTCCATAAACTCTTCTTCCGTTTCACCTGGAAAACCAACAATCACATCTGATGTTACGGCTAACCCCGGTAAAGCCTCACGAAGACGTTCCAAGCGCTCAGCGAAGAATTCCATCGTATATTTTCGACGCATTCTCTTCAGCACGCTGTTTGATCCTGATTGAAGGGGTATATGAAGATGGCGAACAATCTTATCTGATCGATCTAGTACTTCTATCACTTCATCGGTAATTTGACTGGCTTCAATTGAGGAAATACGAATTCTTTTTAGCCCAATTACTCGCGTGTCGAGTGCTTTAAGAAGCATGGCAAAGTTATAATCCTTCATATCCTCACCATATCCACCTGTATGAATGCCAG
Organism: Bacillus sp. DJP31; assembly: GCF_049310945.1. Classification (NCBI taxonomy): domain Bacteria; kingdom Bacillati; phylum Bacillota; class Bacilli; order Caryophanales; family Bacillaceae; genus Bacillus; species Bacillus sp. DJP31. The sequence goes on from NZ_JBMERO010000002.1 coordinate 70,993, forward strand.
TGAGGACAATCTCTCTATACCCTGCATCAACGAGCTGCTGGGCTTGTTTAATGACCTCTTCAGGGTCACGAGATCTCATTAGACCACGAGCCCAAGGAATAATACAAAATGTACAAAAATTATTACAGCCTTCTTGAATCTTTAACGATGCACGTGTTCTATCTGTAAAGGCAGGAACCTCTAGTTCCTCATAAACACGTGCCTTCATAATATTTCCAACAGCATTAATTGCCTGACGTTCTTGTTTAAATTGCTCAACATAATCTAGCATCTTTACTCGATCCTGGGTGCCCACTACAATGTCTACCCCTGGAATCGCCATAATTTCAGCTGGAGATGTTTGGGCATAACAACCCGTAACACAAATAACACCGTTAGGATTTTTACGAATTGCACGGCGAATCACTTGACGGCTCTTCTTATCCCCAGTATTTGTAACTGTACATGTATTGATGACATAAACATCTGCCAATTGTTCAAACTCCGTGCGTTCATAGCCAGATTGTTTAAACAACTGCCAAATTGCTTCGGTTTCATAATGATTTACTTTACAGCCTAATGTATGAAAAGCCACTGTTGGCATTTTAGTTCACTCCTTGTAATTCAAAGTGATATGAAATGGCAGATAAAACGTAAAAAGGTGCTGTTTCAGTTCGTAAAATTCTTGGACCGAGTCCACAAGTTACAAAACCCTGACCATTTAATTGCTTTATCTCTTTTTCTGTCAATCCGCCTTCTGGACCAAAGACAACAAGTATCGATTGACCAGGCTTCATCGTATGTAAGAGGCTTGCAAACTGAGATTTCTCTCCAGCTTTTGCAGCTTCCTCAAACGCTACCATTTTATAATCAAACTTCTCACTCAATTTTATTAGTTCTTCAAATGAACATGGTTTCTGAATGGCCGGAATCCTGGTACGGTGTGATTGCTCTGCTGCTTCCTTTGCAATTTTAACCCAGCGATCAAGCTTTTTGTCGCCTTTTTTTTCATCCCACTTCGCAATCGATCGAGCCGCATTAAAAGGGACAAACTGATTACAACCTAGCTCTGTTGCTTTTTGAATAATGAGCTCGAGCTTATCCCCTTTAGGCAGCCCACTCGCAATAATTACGTTAACAGGAAGTTCTTTTGTTTCCTTCAACCATTCTACAATAAGTAGATGAACATCATCATTGGTTAATTTCGTAATTTCACATAGGAAGGATTCACCCAAATCATTACAACATATGATTTGATCTTCTAAATCCATACGCATCACACGGTTAATATGATGGGCATCATCTCCAGTAATGATAAGCTCCTGATTGGAAAACTGTGTGGAAGGAACAAAATATCTTTGCATAATTTCACCCGCTTATTTGGCTATGGTCTGATTAAGGATCATTACTTCTCTAACTATATTTCAAGAAAATAAGAGGAATAGCTATTGCTACCCTCTACTCCTGTAATGGACGTCTCGCAATAAACGATATCCAATCTTCCATTGTCAACGTTTCAACAATTTCGAATCCCGCTTCTAGAAGACCGCTTTTTACATCTTGTTTCTTCTGTTGAATGATACCAGCTGTAATAAAGTATCCACCTGGCTTAACAAGGTGGAAAGCCTCGTGCACAAAACGTAAAATAATTTCTGCTAATATGTTGGCTACAATCACATCTGAGGGCTCTTTTATATCGTTTAAAAGATTATTCTGAGAAACAGTTACACGATTACTGACTTTGTTTAGCTTTACATTGAGAGCGGCTGTTCTGACCGCAATGTCATCTAAGTCATATGCACGAACGCTATTTGCTTCTAGCAGTGCTGCTGCAATACTCAACACCCCAGAGCCTGTTCCAACATCAATAACTGTATCACCAGGCTTCACTGTTTTTTCAAGTGCTTGAATACACATAACGGTTGTAGGGTGTGTCCCTGTCCCAAACGCCATACCTGGGTCTAGTTCAATGATTAACTCATCACTACTAACCTTTTCGTAGATCTCCCATGTAGGAACAATTGTGAACTTTTCTGATATTTTTACAGGATTATAGTATTTCTTCCAAGCCGTTGCCCATTCTTCTTCATTTACTTCACTAATGGTCACTTGGTTATGTCCAATATCAATGTTATAAGTAACGAGGGCGTTGATCGATTCCTTAATTTCTTCTACTGCTTCCCCTAAAAAGCTATTCACTGGTAAATAGGCTTTAACAATGACACCTTCTAGTGGATAATCATCTGGATTGAGCTGGTAGATTTCTCCGAATTGTTGTTCACGTTCCTTAAGTAATTCGCTCGGATCTTCAATGACTACGCCACTTGCCCCTGCCTCATGTAAAATATTTGATACAGGCTCAATTGCTTCATTTGTCGTATGAATACTAATTTCAGACCATTTCATTTTCTACCAACTCCATTCCAGTTATTCTCCTTTAAAAGCACGTTTAACCTTTGCAAAAAAGCTATCATGCTTTTCATCCGGGGCATCTATACCGCTAAGTTCAGTAAACTCTCGGATTAAATCCTTCTGTTTGGCAGAAATCTTTGTTGGTATAATCACACGAATCTGTATATGCTGATCTCCTTGACCATAACCACGCACATTTGGTACACCTTTTCCACGCAATCTGAATTTCATACCTGTCTGAGTTCCAGCTGGAATTTTTAATTTAATCTTCCCATGAATTGTCGGAACTTCAATTTCATCACCTAGCGTTGCTTGAGCAAAGGTTAATGGCATCTCACAATAGATGTCATCTCCCTCACGGTCAAAAAACTCATGTGTTTTGACGCGGAACACTACATATAAATCTCCAGAAGGACCACCATTTGTTCCTGGCTCACCTTGGCCAGTTACTCTTAGCTGCTGTCCATCATCCACACCGGCTGGAATTTTCACGTTGATTGTCTTACGTTTTTTCACCTTTCCAGATCCACTACAGGTCGAACATTTATCCTTAACCATTTTGCCAGTACCACTACAGTAAGTACATACTCGACGATTAACGATGCGACCAAAAGGTGTATTTTGTTCTACATTTAGCTGTCCTGTTCCCTTACAATGTGAACACGTTTCTGGTTTCGTGCCTGGCTTTGCTCCAGAGCCGGAACACGTGTCACATGTTTCCTCTCGAGGAATCTCGATGTTCGTATCTTTTCCAAAGACAGCTTCCTCAAAGTCCAATGTCATCGTGTATTGTAAGTCTGCTCCTTGTCTAGGTGCATTTGGGTCTCGGCTTCTGCGGCCACCCCCACCAAAGAACGTATCAAAAATATCCTCGAAACCACCAAAACCACTGCCACCACCACCACCAAATCCTTGACTCGGATCTGTATGTCCATATTGGTCATATTGGGCACGCTTTTGATCATCACTCAAGACCTCGTTTGCTTCTGATATTTCTGTAAACTTTTCAGTTGCATTGGCTTCTTTATTAATATCCGGATGATATTGTTTCGATAGCTTTCGGTAAGCCTTTTTTATCTCATCTTTTGATGCACCTTTACTAACTCCAAGGACATCATAGTAATCTCGTTTACTCATGACTTTTTCCACTCCCATTTCTACGACTGGAAGATAGACTCCCACATTCACATAAATTATATTGTACCATTTTTTTTTAGAGTTGAGAAATGAAATAATTTTACAAAGAAAAAAGTCAAAGCCAAGACATGCCTGACAATGACCTTCTCTATAGCCTATTATTTCTTCTCTTCGTTTACTTCTTCGAACTCTGCATCTACTACATCATCATCTTGATTTGCTGCACCTTCACCTTGAGCTGCTTGAGCTTGTTTAGCCGCTTCTTCATAAAGCTTCATAGAAAGCGATTGAACAATTTCTTGTAATGCATCTTTTTTGGTGCGGATTTCGTCTAAATTATTTGCTTCAATTGCAGCTTTTAGTGCATCTTTTGCTTCTTCTGCATTTTTCTTATCTTCTTCAGATACCTTGTCATCAAGATCTTTTAGTGTTTTGTCCGTTGTAAACACGAGTTGGTCAGATTCGTTACGGAGTTCAACCTCTTCTTTACGTAACTTATCTGCCTCAGCATTTGCTTCAGCATCCTTAACCATACGTTCCACTTCTTCATCCGATAATCCAGTTGATGACTTGATCGTAATGGATTGTTCTTTATTCGTTCCTAAATCTTTGGCACGAACATTTACAATACCATTTTTATCAATGTCAAATGAAACTTCGATTTGTGGAACACCTCTTTGAGCTGGAGGAATATCTGTCAGCTGGAAGCGACCTAGCGTTTTATTATCAGCAGCCATTGAACGTTCACCTTGTAGGACATGAATGTCAACAGCTGATTGATTGTCTGCAGCAGTTGAGAATACTTGTGACTTACTTGTTGGTATAGTTGTATTACGATCAATAAGTTTTGTGAATACAGAACCCATTGTTTCAATACCTAGTGAAAGCGGTGTAACGTCAAGTAAAACAATATCTTTAACATCTCCTGAGATAACTCCACCTTGAACAGCCGCTCCTAATGCAACTACTTCATCTGGATTCACACCTTTATGTGGCTCCTTACCAGTAGCCTTTTTAATGGCTTCCTGAACAGCCGGGATACGAGTTGATCCACCAACTAAAATGACTTTATCAAGATCTTTAGATGTTAGTCCTGCATCTGATAATGCTTGACGAACAGGTCCCATCGTACGCTCAACTAAGCCTAATGATATTTCGTCAAATTTCGTACGAGTTAGTGATACTTCCAAGTGAAGTGGTCCTGACTCACCAGCCGTGATGAATGGTAATGAAACCTGCGTAGAAGTTACACCAGACAAGTCTTTCTTCGCTTTTTCTGCTGCATCCTTTAATCGTTGCATAGCCATTTTATCTTTAGAAAGGTCAATTCCGTTATCTTTCTTGAACTGCTCTACTAGGTAGTCGATAATTACTTGGTCAAAGTCATCTCCACCAAGACGGTTGTCACCAGCAGTTGACTTTACTTCAAATACTCCATCCCCTAGCTCAAGGATTGAAACGTCAAACGTACCGCCACCTAAGTCATAAACTAGGATTGTTTGTTCTTCGTCAGTCTTATCTAAGCCGTATGCCAGAGCAGCTGCTGTTGGCTCGTTAATAATACGTTCCACTTCTAATCCTGCAATCTTACCAGCATCTTTAGTTGCTTGACGCTCAGCATCATTAAAGTAGGCAGGAACTGTAATAACAGCTCTCGTAACTGGCTCCCCTAAGTACTCTTCTGCATAACCTTTTATATATTGAAGAATCATTGCTGAAATTTCTTGTGGTGTATATTGTGTTCCTTCAACGTCTACTTTATAGCTTGTTCCCATATGACGTTTAATTGAAATGATTGTGTTGGGATTTGTTATTGCTTGACGCTTTGCAACCTCGCCCACTTGACGCTCACCGTTTTTAAATGCTACCACAGACGGCGTTGTACGGTTTCCTTCTGGATTTGGAATTACTTTTGGTTCTCCACCTTCTAAAACTGACACACACGAGTTTGTTGTACCTAAGTCAATACCAATAATTTTACTCAATGATGAAACCTCCCCATAATTTTACTATTTTGATGTTATTGATTTACTTTTACCATTGAAGGTCGAATCACTCGATCCTTTAATTTATAACCTTTTTGGAATTCCTCAACGACTGTATTTGGTTCGAAGTTCGAATCCTCAACCTGCATCACAGCTTGGTGTAGGTATGGATCAAATGATTGACCTACTGATTCGATGACCTCCACGCCTTCCTTCTTTACAGCCTCTTCTAGCTGACGGTATACCATTTCCATCCCTTGAAGAATGGATTTCATTTGATCATTGTCAGTTTCAACCTTAAGTGCTCGTTCAAAATTATCAAGAGCAGGTAAAACATCAGAAACCAGGCTTTGAGCTCTATATTTCTCCCCAGCTTCTTGGTCAAGTCTAACTCGACGTCTGTAATTATCAAAATCAGCTTGAAGACGTAATACTCGATTTTCCTTTTCAACAAGTTCTGCTTCTAGATCAGCTAATTTTTTTCTAGAACTTGTTAACTCATCCTCAACATCAACATCAGTAAATAAAACATTTTCTGAAATAATGGTTTCATCAACTTGTTCCAGATCAGATGCTTCGGTTGATTTGGTAAGTTCTTCTTCTAGAATATCCTTCTCGTTTGTCACTAGTTTCACCTCCCTTAAACGTAGTTTTTATGTAAAGAAGGGATTAATCACCTTCTTTTTGAATTCAAAACTTTATTATTGTACTCATTCGCCTTATTTTTGATACAAGTTCTCTAATACTTTCGTTAAATCTTTAGAAATCAGTTGTAGAATGCTTACAACTCTTGAATATTCCATTCTTGTTGGTCCTAAAATAGCAATTGTCCCTAGTTGCTCACTACCAAAGGAGTAGGTGGCCGTTATTAAACTACAGTCATCCATCGCTTCGTTTTGATTTTCTTTTCCAATCGTAATGTGTATACCCGATTCCTTTGAACGAAGTAATTGATAAATCTCTTTTTCTTGTTCAATGATTTTCAGTATCGACCGCACTTTACTTATGTCATGAAAATCAGGCTGTGAAAGCATATTTATTTTTCCACCATAGAAGACTCGTTCCGGTCGTTTAACTGAAAAAGTCCCTTGGTCTTCTATAGCACCCATTAGATTCTTATAGCTTTTTAAATGGGCTTTAAGGACAGATGCGACTTCTTTGTATATCTTGTCTTGTAGATCTACTATCGGAACACCAATTAAGCGTTCATTTAGAATATTTACAAGCCTTTCAATATCCGAAACATCCATATTCTCTGGAATGGTAAGTGTTCTATGTTCCACATGCCCTGTATCTGTCACAATAATAGCAACTGCAGTGGTAGGACTGATTGGAATAATTTGAATTTGCTTTAGTCGATTATTCGTAACCTCAGGACCTAGCACAATTGAAGTATAATTCGTAATGTCAGAAAGAATTTGTGCTGATTTTTGAACCACTTTTTCCATTTCAACAATTTGTTCTTCAAAAACTGACTGAATTTGAAACAAGTCTTCTTTCAATAGTTGCTGAGGTGCCAATAAATGGTCTACATAAAAACGATACCCTTTTTCAGAAGGAACTCTCCCTGATGAGGTGTGCGTTTTTTCAATAAATCCCTGCTCCTCTAAATCAGCCATTTCATTTCGAATGGTCGCAGAGCTAAAAGTAATCTCACTCTTTTTTGAAAGAGTCCTTGAACCAACAGGTTGAGCGGAACGAATAAAATCATCAATGATAACTTGAAGAATCAAGAGCTGGCGATCCGTTAACATCCAATATCACCTCTGTTAGCACTCAATGCATTCGAGTGCTAAATCTATTAATAAATTATCAAAACTTGTTATAGATGTCAATGCAAAAGCTCTAGGAAAGGAAAACATTTTATACGTTTAAGAAAGATTGAAAGACTTCATTCCCCAATAGCTTTCCTTTTCTAGTTAGAGAAATAGCTTGGTCGTTGGATTGAAGTAAGGCACTTTTCATATTTTCTTCAATTTGTCGACCAAAAACATCTAACAATTCTACCCCGAATTTGTGACTAAAGTGTGAAACCGATACTCCTTCTGTTTTTCGTAGTCCAAGGAAAAGCTCTTCCTCCATTTGTTCACGACTCGTGACAACATGCTCCTCTATAAATGCCATACCATTTTCAGAGACTGAATTCATATACTTTTTTAGTGGTCCAGCATTGGCATATCGAACACCATTTAGATAGCTATGTGCTCCTGCACCAAATCCGTAATATTCCTCGTTGTTCCAATACGTCAAGTTATGCTTACTTTCAAATTCCTTTTTAGCAAAATTACTAATTTCGTATTGTTCATACCCATGCTTATCCATTTGATCCATCAATAGCTCAAACATATTTGCTTCACTGTCTTGTGATGGCAACGGCAGAATTCCTTTTCTCATTAAGTTATAAAACACCGTCTTTGGTTCAATGATTAAGGAGTAGGCGGAAAAGTGTTGAAGTTCTAAAGAAAAGGCTTGATCCAAGGTTTCTTTGAAATCTGCGAGTGTTTGGTTAGGTAAGCTATAAATAAGATCTATACTTATGTTTTCAAATCCAATTTTCCTGGCACGTTCAATCCCCTTAAACACATCATTACTTTCATGTGTTCGGCCAATCTTCTTTAGCAGCTCATTATTAAAGGACTGTACGCCGATACTCAGTCTATTAATGCCTCCTTGCTTTAAGGTTTCTAGCTTCTCTTTTGTTAAATCCCCTGGGTTTGCTTCGATAGTGAACTCAACTTGATCACCTATCACCTGGTAATGCCTATGAATGATTTCGAATAGCTTTTCAAGTTGTACCTCACTCAACGAAGTTGGTGTCCCCCCACCAATAAAAATGGTGTTTATTTTTGAAGTGGGATATCGCTCTAGCGTATTCTTCATTTCTAAATTTAGCGTTTCTAAATAATCATCCACTGGTTGTCCCTTTAAAAACACTTTATTAAAGTCACAGTAATGACAGATTTGGTGACAAAACGGAATGTGAATATAGGCTGCTTGTATCATGGTAAACACTGCTTTCATTTAAAGTTTCTGTTAAACAAAATACCGCAGATTATCTGCGGTATTTTTGTTTTATTTAGTAGGCCCAGAATCATCCATGCGAAGAACAGCCATAAATGCTTCTTGTGGTACTTCTACCGACCCAACTTGCTTCATGCGTTTCTTACCTTCTTTTTGCTTTTCTAATAGCTTACGTTTACGGGAGATATCCCCACCATAACATTTCGCTAATACGTTTTTCCGCATTGCTTTAATTGTTGAACGAGCAACAACCTTTTGACCGATTGTTGCCTGAATAGGTACCTCGAACTGTTGTCTAGGGATTAATTCCTTAAGCTTTTCAACAATAATCTTGCCACGTTCATAGGCTGAGTCATTGTGAACAATAAAGGATAACGCATCCACTTTTTCAGCATTAAGGAGAATATCCATTTTGACAAGCTTAGATTCTTTATAGCCAATCAGTTCATAATCGAATGATGCATAACCTTTTGTATTGGATTTTAATTGATCAAAGAAATCATACACAATTTCTGCTAAAGGTATCTGATACACAATGCTGACACGGTTTGCATCTAGGTATTGCATATCAATGAAATTTCCTCGTTTTCTTTGGCAAAGCTCCATGACGGAACCCACGTAATCATTTGGAACCATCATAGATGCCTTTACGTATGGCTCTTCAACACGATTGATCTTTTGCGGATCAGGCATGTTCGAAGGATTATCAATTTTGAGTTCTTCTCCATCTGTTAAATACACAAGATAAATAACACTTGGAGCCGTTGTGATGAGATCAATATTGAACTCACGCTCGATCCGTTCTTGAATGATCTCCATATGAAGCAAACCTAGGAATCCACAACGGAAACCAAATCCTAATGCTTGAGACGTCTCAGGCTCAAATTGGAGGGCTGCATCATTTAATTCAAGTTTTTCTAACGCATCACGCAAATCGTTAAATCTCGAAGAATCAATTGGATAAAGTCCACAAAACACCATTGGATTTAATTTACGGTAACCAGGTAATGGTTCGGTTGCCCCATTCTTCGCACTTGTAATTGTATCTCCAACGCGAGTATCTCCAACGGTTTTGATTGCTGCTGATAAAAATCCAACATCTCCAACAGTAAGTTCATCCATCATCGTAGCTTTTGGTGTAAACACTCCCACTTCGTTGACTTCAAATTCTTTTCCAGTGGCCATCATTTTTATCTTATCGCCTACTTTAACCGTCCCATCCACTACACGGATATAGGCAACGATTCCTCGGTAAGGGTCATACAAAGAATCAAAAATCAAGGCTTTTAATGGTCCGTCTGGATTCCCTTCTGGAGCTGGAACTTTTACAACAATCTGCTCTAAAATTTCTTCGATCCCAATTCCTGCTTTCGCTGAAGCAAGAACGGCCTCAGATGCATCGAGTCCAATCACATCTTCGATCTCTTGTCGGACTCTTTCAGGCTCTGCATTAGGTAAGTCAATCTTATTAATGACGGGAACAATCTCGAGTTCATTGTCTAAAGCTAGATAAACGTTAGCTAGAGTCTGAGCTTCAATTCCTTGTGCTGCATCAACTACTAGTACTGCACCTTCACATGCAGCTAAACTGCGAGATACCTCATATGTAAAGTCTACATGTCCAGGAGTATCAATGAGATGGAAAATATAATGATTCCCATCCTTTGCTTTATATTGTAATTGTACAGCATTTAATTTAATGGTAATTCCACGTTCACGCTCTAAATCCATTGAGTCTAAAAGCTGATCCTTCATCTCACGAGAGGTTAATGCCCCCGTTTTTTCTAGAATTCGGTCTGCTAATGTTGACTTACCATGGTCAATATGAGCAATGATGGAGAAATTTCTTATACTTGCTTGTCTAATACGACGATCTTCATTACTCTTACTCATGTTTATCACTCCTACAATCTACCAAAACATACATTAAATCTGATTATAGCAATACATTTAGAAAGATTCAATGTAAACAGCATAGAAAAGCGGAAGCACCTTGGTTAACCACAGGCATAGTAAACCTAGAGGGGCTAGGTGCTAGAGCTAGACAAAGGCACTTGTTGAATGTGCCTAAAAAACAGTAAACCTGTGAAGTAGTCACAGGCTTTAGAAGTTTATATTAATTCAATTGAGATAATGCTGCTGAAAGTACATCTAAAAGTTTTTGAAAGAACATGGACACACCGTCTGCAAATTTACTACCTAACGATGAAAAGAGGTTAAAGGCTTCTAAGTCCTCTAATTTTTCTTGTTTGACACGGATATCATGACTGGTCACCTTTTCTCCAAGCAAGGCAGCCTCTAATTCACCTGATGAATCCTCTGTAATTTGAAATGCACCACTAAAATCAGGGTCATCGTAGCCTTTCATTTCTCGTATCCCCTCATTTGCTTGTTGCATCCCTAATAAGACTCCCATAAAGAGAATCGTCAATAACAGAAAGAATTTCAAAGTGAATTTAATCATGATTACCAACACCTTTTTTTCTATTCAGTAGTACCGTTTACCTTTTCGGCTTGCCAGTAGTATTCACTGAATACATCCGCGATTGCAGCAGCAGTAAGATTCAATTCTTCTAAATTATTGTCAACACCACCGAATTCAATTACTAGTGAATTCTCAGATAGATCTTGATTGAATTTACCATTTGTTAGTCTACCTTGCTTAGTAGAAACCCCTCGGCTAAGGCCAGGGTATTTTTTTTCTAGTAGATCATGAAGACTATCTGCAAGCTTTAAATTTTCTTCATATCTTGCATGTTTACCACCTATCACGAAAACAGTTCTTGCATAAGAAGCACCGTTTATATTTACTGTAGTCAGTTCTCTACGCTGAGAGTCACGATGTAAATCGAATAGAAATTGAATATCTTGATTATTAGTCATTGCGCTCTGAACAGTTGGTCTAGAAGCATCATAGGATTTCGCATAAATCCAGCCCTTTTCATTCAGTACTCCAGTAAAATCGGTCTTGTCCAGGTTCGTTCCAATCCCTCTAGCTTCAAGCTCCTCAGAAAGTTTTTGCCCAACAAGTGTAATGTTTGCTGTTGAATGAAAAGCTTCATCTGGGCTTGTTACATCCTTAAGTAGAGGTAGAAACGATTCTCTTGTATGCGTATGATATATAAACACAACCTTTTTTCCTTCTGTACTGTTTACAGGCGGAACTGGTTTCTGATCGTCTTCTCTTTCCACATTGTCGACTGTTTGAACCGCTGCTTCTCGTTCTGCTAATAACACATCCATTGGTGGTGCAGATTCCATCGGCATATTGGTATAGTTTGTCCCACTCCCAGCAACAAGAAGCTCCCCATCAAATAATGCAAATCCAGGAAGTTCTCCGCCTAATAAGCTTCTCGGATCATCAGGGTTGATGTTTGTCGCGCTCTGAAAAATTGTACTCATATAGGTTGGAGGAGTTTGTTCCTCAGGAACGGCCTGCAGGAAGTACCGATTTTCATAACCTAATAAGTAAATAAGCGAACTCTCCGTAAAGCTATTTGTCAATGAATGAACCGAAGATGATGAGATTCGGTATTCTGGTTTTAAGGATGTTAGTATTCCAGTTAATGTAAACATTGTCATGATACAGAAAGCAAAGCCCAGCATTATTTTTATGATGCTTGTCCCATTTAGGGAGATCATTATCCCCTGGTTGCGATTCCAATTCATGCTCCCACTCCTCATTGCTTGTCTACTAAATCATTATGAACAAGCACGACGGAATAGAACCAATATTTCACTATTACTTAATGAGTATAGGCACCTAAGTTATCTTGATCTACTTCGTGATGCAATGCGGCATTTAGACCTCCAGCAATGACATTAGCCATGTCCTCAATGAAAGTATCTACTTCCTTTGGAGTCACCATCAAATTATGACCAATGGGGGCTAGTACTTCATAAATCAACTTTCTCTTTTCATCATCTGGTAGAGTTCCTACAAGTCCCAAGAATGTAGAGCGATCCTTCTCTTTTGGAAGATCCTCATCTGTTAATTGTCGCTTTTCACCAAATGTCATGGACGCAGGCGCTAATGCACGAGAAGGTCGATTCCCTTCTCTCATTTCCTTTCCAAAGTGCTTAAGGATGAAATCAATTGTGTCACTAGTAATAGACACCGCATCGACAACAGTTGGAATACCAATTGCTATTACAGGAATACCAAGAGTTTCTTGGCTCAATTCCTTTCGTTTGTTACCTACTCCTGACCCTGGATGAATGCCTGTGTCCGAAATCTGAATGGTCGAATTTACTCTTTGAATAGACCTAGCTGCTAGTGCATCTATCGCTATCACAAAATCCGGCTTCGTTTTTCCGACGACTCCAAAGATGATGTCACTTGTTTCAATTCCTGTAATCCCCATCACTCCAGGTGTAATTGCACTAACCGATCGAAATCCATCCGCCACATTCTCTGGCTGAAGTTCAAATAAATGCTTCGTAATTAATAAATTTTCAACCGTCATAGGCCCTAAAGCATCCGGAGTAACATTCCAATTTCCTAAGCCCACAACAAGACAGCTAGCATCATCTGCTATTCCTAATTGTTTGATAAACCCGGAGAATTCCTTCGCAAACACCTTTTCAACCACTTGTTGAAGCTCCGTATCCTGTTGGCGAATACCTTGAGTCTCTAATGTTAAATACCTTCCCTTTTTCTTTCCTATTGCACTAGCACCTTGTTCTGTAATTTCCACATACGAAACCTTAATTCCTTGAACATCACGTTCCTTAACAATGACACCTTCGATATCTTCAGTTGTCATTGCCTTTCTTCGTTCTTCCACAACCATCTCTCTTGCTTCAACCGCTAAATCCGTTCTTACTGAATAGAAACTTAAATCAAGCTTTTCACTCAAACTGATTCCCCCCTAAATTTACTTTATTGCTTAGTTTTTCCAAGTTAAAATTGATTCATTCACGTCTTATATAAACTCGATCTTTAGAAATGCTATTTTGTGAAACATCTATTGCAATTATGTCTCGTATTTGATAAAATATTTCTTGTTCTGACTTTAGAATTTTTTATGAAATTCTTTTTAAACTATGATTACTTATAAACACCCATTGATTAATTAAGGACACCCGAGCATATAAACACTCGAGTTTCATTTAGGGAGGTGAAAGAATGCCTAATATTAAATCTGCTATTAAGCGTGTAAAAACGAATAACGAGCGTCGTGCACAAAACGCATCTGCAAAATCTTCAATGCGTACAGCTGTTAAGAGTGTTGATGCACTAGTAACAAACAGCGACCTTGACAAGGCAAAAACTGCTCTTGTTGAGGCTAGCAAGAAGCTTGACAAAGCTGCTCGTAATGGTTTAATCCACAAGAATGCTGCAGCTCGCCAAAAGTCTCGTTTAACTAAGAAAGTTAACGCTGCTAACAACGCTTAATTTTTTAAAAAAAAGCATTGCCTCTGTCTGTTGACAAAGGCAATGCTTTTTTATTTCATTTGTTGATGCTGCTTTAATATAAATAACTCAATCGCTAATTTTTTATCCATTCTTCCTGTTTTGATTGCATAATCCATTTCAGCTAATTCGCTAAGTGACTTTAATAAGTACTCACTAGTAAATTGGGCTACCTTTTGCAGCGCAAGTTTAACTCTAAAAGGATGAATTTTTAATTGAGTAGCTATTTGTTGTTGACCGTACCCTCGATGTGACAGTTCCTTTACTTGATATAAAAGGCGAAACTGTGAAGACAACAAGGATAAAATTTTTATAGGTTCCTCGTTTAATTTTAGAAGATCTTGAAAGATTTCCATCGCTTCAGACACTTTTTTCTGAATGACACAATCAATTAGTTCGAATATATTGTCCTCAATTGTTTTTGAAGAAAGAAGTTGAACAACATCACTTGTAATTGTACCCCCAACTCCAACATACATTGTAAGCTTTCCTAATTCTTGAACTAACAGAGTAATGGAGCCTCTAACATACTGAAGAACTAGTTGGATGGCACCATCTGTGATTGTGACCTTTTGCTGTTTCATTTCTTCTTTTATCCATTCAGATAACGATCTTTCGTCTGGGAGTGTTGACTCAACCATTTCCGTTTGCTTTTTTAAAAGCTTTGTTATTTTTTTTCTTTCATCTAACTTTTCTGCGTTAACAACAATTATAAAAATGGCAGTTGGTGACGGGGATAAGACATAAGACTCCAGCAATTGAAGGTCATGATGAACCTTTTCTTTTTCCTTTGCACCTGTTAAAAACCATGCATTTTTTACAATCACCACTCTTTTGTCACCGAAGAAAGGCAGTGTTTGAGCATCCTCTATCGCAATCTCAATAGGAACTTCTTCTAAATCATAGGTTGACAAGTTAAAATCACGTTCTTCCTCATCTAAAACCGTACTCAGTAATAGTTGAAGGGTTTTGTCTATGAAATAAGACTCACGACCAAACATCAAATAGATAGGAGCAATTTGGTTCGCTATAATTTTTTTATGTATTTCTCTAATCATAAGTAGTAGTCCTCTCTATACCGAACTACTTTCATCCTAAAAGGAAATGTGTATTTTTGCAAGCAAGGAAGGGAATAAACTCTAAATAGAGTCTATTCCCTTTTTATGTGAACGCTTCAGAAATGGTCCTAGGAAACGATCTCTGAAACGATGCTCCTGTTGTATTATTTAGAATATCCTTAAGTAATAGATGTATTTGTGTTAACTCTTGTCAGTAAAGGAAAATAAGCAAGGAGTGTAGATTTTTCTATTGGATTGGCTTATAATAAATACGTGCGAGGAGGGGTTACAGTGAATGATTTTGAAAAAAATGTCCAAAGTAAACGTAATGATGCTGTTGATTCTGGAGTAGGCTTTGCCGTATCATTTGGTTTTTTTGCATTAATTTTTATCATTGGAACAGTTATAAAAATAGTAGCAGCTTAAAATGGGGACTGTTTTAACACAGTCTCTTTTTTATTTGGGGTTAATTAGAACTAAATTTCATTTCAAGTTATCTTATGGAAGTTTTGTATGAAAGGTTCCGATGCGGTTTGGTGAAAAAATAAATCGTATGGCACCTTGCTGATCAGTTCTTAATATTTTAACTTTTTGTTGATGTAACCGAGTCAGAATTTCTTCATGAGGATGCCCAAAGCGATTTTCATACCCTGCTGAAATTAGTGCAACTTTTGGCTGAGTAACTTTAAGGAATGATTCTGTAGTGGACGTTTTACTACCATGATGGGCAACTTTTAAGATACCGGCCTGTAAATTGGGATACCTCGCAATTAGTGCTTCTTCTGCATCTACTTCAATATCTCCAGTAAATAACCATGACTCCCCACCTAAGATCGTCGCTAAAACAATTGACCCGTCGTTTTTATTTGAAAAGACTTGAAAAGGGGCTACTAACTTAAATGGGATACCACTTACACTCCAACTATCACCACTTTTAACTCTTTTAACTTCGACTTGTTCTTCCTTTGCAAGTGAAATTAGCTCTTCTTCCATTTCGTTTGGTTCATTGTACTCACCGATTAGTATTTCTGAAATCTTCATATGCCCGAGGATATAGGGTGCTTCCCCCATGTGATCCATATCCGGATGTGTCAAAATTAGCTTGTCGATTTTCCGAATACCTTTTGACTTTAAATATGGAATAATAATATCTCCACCAATCGAAAACGAGTTCATCTTTTGTTTCCATTTATCCACATCAAACTCCACTCTTCCACCTGTATCAATCAAATAGACACCTCTTCTATATGGAAGTTCGATTAAGATTGAATCACCTTGTCCGACATCAATGATTGTGACTTCACCTCTTGGATTCATATACGGAAAAGCGAAGTGTAGCAGTATTACTAAAATAATTGGCACAAAAGGAAATAGATGAAATTTTTTTCTCCGTTCCCAACAAACAAAAGTAAACAGAATAGCCACAAGATAAAGACAAGTAATAAATAGAGGAGGCTTCCCGAGAACAAGTACATGCCAATCAAAATCTGATATATAGACAGCAATTTGATTGATTATATTTAAAACAGTGTTAAACTCGGTGGAAATTATGTTTAAAAACGGAAAATCAACTAGCAAAAGGAAAAACAATAAAATACAGATGGGTAATATGATGAAAGTAATGAGAGGGATATAAATAAGGTTTAGCAGAGTGCTCAAAAGTGAAAATTGGTAAAAGTGATAAATAAGGAGTGGTAGTGAGCTAATTTGGGCAATGGTACTTGCTACTATTAAGGTGAGAATCGGGTTTGTAAGCTTAAGGAGGATGGTTTGACTTGATATTATGAGAGCTAACGTAACCGCAAACGACAGTTGGAAACCAACGTTAAATACATAAAAGGGGTTGTAAAATACCATGACAATAAATGCCAAGCTAATTAAGTCCAATGTGGATAAAGGGAACGTTCTATATCTAATTTTTAGTAAAACAAGAAAAGTCATAATAGCAGCCCGAATAACGGATGGACTTCCTCCAGCTAGCACTCCATAAACCGGTAAGAGGATCATCATGAAAATCATTACTTTTTCCTTCGTTAAACCCATACGCACCAACCCAAGATAAACAAATGCACAGATTAGACTTACATGCATTCCAGAGATCGCTAGTAAATGAATCAACCCTAGCTCCTGATAGGCAATTAACACATCCTCTTCTATTAATCCTCGTCCACCAAATATCAACGCTTGGACGAAACCATTTAATGGACTTGGCATATTTTGTTCTATGGAATTTAAAGCGGTGTCACGTTGATGATTAATATGATCGATAAGGGTCATCCGCCTATTTTTACAGCTAGACATGGAAAAGGAGGAGGGAGAAACCATCCAATGAACCTTCTGCCAATATAAGTATTTTTTAAAATCAAAACTATTATAATTCCGTGCTTCTTGAGGAGGTTTTAGTTCCCCCTCAAAACTACATATTGTTCTACTCTTCAAGCGTAATAATCCATTTTTTTCTTGTTCAGTTTGAATTTTATATGTGAAATATAATTTCTCCCCAGATGCGAGTTCAAAATTAAAACGTAAACTATCCCCATTAATAGTAGGGGTAGTAATAATTTTACCAGTAAATGATGAGGTACCTTCTGTTAATTTACTGACGTTAGTTGATTCATGAAAATAGAAATTATATCCAAATAAGATAAATGCCACTATAAACCCTATTCCTATTTTTATATCTCTTTGTAAAATGAAACATACTACTATCAGAGCAAAGAGAAGGAGAATTAAGGACAAGTTAAAACTTACAAACATGATCCCAAGAAGGCTAGAAAAAGCTATATATACCCACTTATTATTCATCATATTTGGTCACTTCTTAATTATAAGTTGTAAATATTGTATTAGCTTGATTTTGTAGCTCAATAATTTCATTTTCGGATACACCAGCCTTTGATAGTTTTTCAATAAGAGTGGATATGAGTTGCACTTTCTCCTTATTTTTTGTATCAATAATCATATTTTCTAGCTTTACTTGAGCGACCGTTACACCGGATTGTTTAAAAAGTTCAATAGCATACGGATGATTCTTATAATCTTTTGAATAGTAAACGGACTGAATTCCACTTTGGATAATACCTTTACAACATTGTAGGCATGGAAAGTGAGTAACATAAATTTCAGATCCTTGTGTCGGTACCCCGAATTTGGCACATTGTATCACGGCATTCATTTCAGCATGGATAGTACGTACGCAATGATGGTCAATAACATAGCAGCCCTCGTCTATACAATGGGTGCCACCAGTAATCGAACCATTATAACCACCTGCTATAATTCGTTTATCTCGAACGACGGTCGCACCAACAGCCAATCTAGTACACGTACTCCTCAATGCAAGTAGATGGCTTTGTGCCATAAAATATTGATCCCAAGATATTCTATTCAAACTAATTCCTCCCTTTTTTGTTCTATTTCAAAAACAGCTAGTTAATTGTGACATATTCCCTTAAACTTTCTACTGACTTTTCACCGAAACCCGATACTTTATCTAAATCTTCAATGGATTGAAACAGACCGTTTTCCTGACGATACGCAATTATTGCATCAGCTTTAGATGGTCCAATACCAGGAAGTGTCTCAAGCTCCACCTTTTCTGCTACATTTATATCGACCAATTTCTTTTCATCATTTAAAGGGGCTTGGATACTTGTCCAATCAGAGGGTTTTTCCCCTTGTTTAGGGACATAAATAACCATCTCATCCATTACTTTTTCAGCAAGATTTACTCCCTTTTGTTCAGCCTGCTCTGTAAAACCACCTGCCATCATGACGACATCCATAACACGATCGGATTCTTTTACTTCATACACTCCTGGTGAGATGACTTCTCCTTTAATATCAATGAAAAAAATCGGAAGTGGTTCTTCCTCTTCTTTCACTTCCTCTGGTTTTACCTCATTTTCTGGATCCGTCATAGATTCCTCCCAATCTATATCTTCAGAATTTGGCACCTCACCAGAAGTAAAAGTAAATACTACAAAACCAAAAACAACCATAACAATAAGCACAATATACCAATATTTACGGATGTAATCCATATGAATTCCTCCCTATCTTTGTCAAAATTGAATAGATGTGTGTCTGAATAAACACATAAAAAAGCCGAATGCGTCATATATGTGTATGAGAGAACCGTAAGTGGAGGAGGGAATGGTAAATGAACGTAGGAATCATCGGAACAGGTAACATGGGGACGATTTTAATTGAATCCTTCATTGAATCTCGTGCCGTTAAACCTTCTGACCTTTTTATTACTAATCGAACTTTACCTCGAGCAGAGAAGTTAAAAGCCATCTACCCGGAACTCAACGTGGTTCCAACATCAGAGGAAATTATTCAACATTCCGAGGTCATTTTTATTTGTTTAAAACCATTGGATATTTATCCATTACTACTAAAAATAGCCCCCCTAGTGCAGAAAGATCAGTGTATTGTTTCAATCACGAGTCCTGTGAGTGTTAACCGACTTCAATCTGTCCTTCCTTGCAATGTAGCTAGAGTCATACCAAGCATTACAAACCGAGCCTTGTCAGGAGTTTCCTTAGTGACATTTGGTGAAAGCTGTTCAATAGATGCTCAAAATCTTGTAAATGGGTTGTTTCAACAAATTTCATCGACAGTGATGATTAAGGAGGAAATAACAAGAGTAGCTTCAGACATCGTTAGCTGTGGGCCTGCATTCTTTAGTTATATCTTACAACGATTTATTGATAGTGCTGTACAAGAAACAGAGATATCAAAACATCAAGCAACAGAGTTAGCAAGCGGAATGTTGATTGGTATGGGGAAGTTATTAGAAAAAGGAATTTTCACATTGCCAACTCTCCAAGAAAAGGTATGTGTAAAAGGTGGAGTCACTGGAGTGGGCATTAAAGTGTTAGAAGAAGAGCTAGGAGAAATGTTTAATCATGTTATCCAAAGGACTCATGAAAAATACTACGAAGATATAAAAGAAATTAAAGAACAGTTTGAGTTCACTAAAGACTTTAATTAACTAGTTCTACATGGAAAGAAAAAAACCTTTAAAAATAAACCATCTTTTTTTCGATGGTTTATTTTTTTTCACAATAAAAAAGAATTCGCTCTCTTTCATTCTTACTTAGGTTATCTTTAAAATCAGATGTAACTTCTATTGAGGAAAACCCAGCAGCCTTTAGCCAGGCTTCATACGTGGCTATTGGATAGGTTCGCTGAACATGCACTTCATCATACCGTTTATAGAGGTTTTGATTACCAGTATTCACGAAGAAAGTAAGCTCGTGTTCGACACTATAAGGAAAATCGCCTTCGAAACAATTCCAAATAAAAGAAATCTCTTCATCTGTACTGACAAAGGTTTGATCCATAAATATGGATTCTATCTTTTCAGTAGAGTGGACATCGAACATAAACTGCCCATTTGATTTTAGGGAATCATAAACACCCTTGAAGGTTGAAGTCACTGCTTGCTCATCCTTTAAATAGTTTAATGAGTCACAAAAACATAGAACGAGATCAAATGATGCTGTGCCCACTAAATTCGTCATATCTTGTTCTAGGAAAGTGATCTGAACTTGCTCGTTCCGTGCCTTCTCATCCGCAACTGAAAGCATTTCAGTGGAAAGATCTATTCCGGTAACATCGAAACCCATTTTGGCAATCGGAACGGAAAGTGACCCAGTCCCACATGCTAAATCTAGCACTTGACCATACCGCTTTTCAGCAGGGATCCTATTAAGGAAGTACTCTAGCCATGACTCGTAAGGCACGTCCTTCATAAGCTCATCATAAATATAGGCAAAATGCTGATAGGTCATTGAATGAGTACACTTTGAATATCTTCAGTTGGAGCATCTCCCCAAAGGCGTTCTAGATTGTAGTACCCTCTTTCATCCTTATGAAACACGTGCGCAATTACATCACCAAGGTCAACCAGAATCCACCTAGCCTCATCAAAGCCTTCCATTTTTCTTACACTAATTCCGTTTTCTTCTGCTTTTTCTTTCATTCCTCTAGCAATTGCTTGTACCTGCTTATCGGAGTTTCCGTGGCAGATCAAAAAATAATCCGCTACAAGTGAAATCCCTTCCATTTTTAGTGCTACGATATCCTCTGCCTTTTTGTCATCTGCTGCTTTTGCTGCTATAAATAATGCTTCTTTCTCAGTCATTCAATCATTTCCTCTCAGCTTTATATTCTCGAATCAATTCATTATAAGTAAAGAACGTATCAGGGTATATCACTTGTTTCTTCTGCATTAAAAAGCTAATTGTGTTTCTCAAGGTTAAAATGACAGCTAAATCTAGATTTGTTTCCGCCACTTCCCTAACCTCATCCACACCAGGAAAAACCCTTCCAGGTTCAATATAATCAGCTACATATATAATCTTATCTAAAATCGTCATGCCCACATTACCCGATGTATGATATTTTATCGCATTTAGTATAACCAGATCTTTGATTCCTACTTCATTCTCCACTAAATACGCACCAACAGGAGCATGCCAGAGCTCTTTGTCATGTTGGAGTAGATCTTGCTGAAGCTGTTGAGTGATAATAATTTGTTTCATCTCATCTTTAGGTCGAAACTTCGCATAATCGTGAAAAATAGCCGCAATCTCTGCTTTATTTTCGTCTGCTCCATGGATATGTGCTAATTTAATTGCCGTCTCCATAACACCGATTGTGTGTATATATCGCCGCTCAGTCATTTGTCCTTTAACGATGGATAAAGCCTTTTCCCTATTCATATAAGTGATTCTCCTCAATATATATTCGAACGGATGGGGGAAGTAATTGTTCCGTATTTCCATTTTCCCTCAATCGATTTCGAATAAATGTTGATGATATGTCAAATAAGGGCGTGTCTAAAGAAATAATAGGATACTTTGTATGATGTGAGAAACCGGTTCTTCCAACACCTACAAATGTAAGTAAAGACAAGAGCTCCTCTATTTTGTACCATTTTGGGAGGTACTCAATCATGTCTCCACCTATGATAAAATAGAAATCGTACTTCTTATACTTTTCTTTTAGTAATTTGACCGTATCAAGGCTATAGGAAGGTCCTTGTCTTTCCAGTTCAATTGGTTGAACGTGAAAATGTATATGCCCGTCTATGGCAAGCTTTACCATGCGGAGCCGATCCGTTGACTTTGTTACATTCCCTGCTTCCTTATGAGGAGGTATTTGAGCTGGCATAAACCATATCTCATCAAGAGACAAGGCATGAAGTACTTCATACGCAATTAAGAGATGCCCATTATGTGGAGGATCAAATGTTCCGCCTAAAATACCAATTTTCTTCATAGGGATCCTTTTTATGACGGCATTACTAATTGCTTATTTTCTTTCGACTCTTTATATAGGACAATAGTATGCCCAATCACTTGAACAAGTTCAGCACGAGCGCCTTCACTAATTTTTGCGGCCACATCATGACGATCCTCTTCACAATTTTGCAAGACACTAACCTTTATAAGTTCTCTCTTTTCTAATGCATCATCTATTTGTTTAATCATGTTCTCATTGACTCCACCCTTCCCAACTTGAAAAATCGAGTCAAGATGATGGGCCTTTGAACGTAAAAAACGCTTTTGTTTGCCGGTTAACATTTAGTTAACACCTCCTAGTTTGTTTAGTACAACATTTCGCATCACATCAATGTTTGGATAAATCCCAGTCCACTTTTCAAATGAAAGAGCACCTTGAAAAACAAACATATCAACACCATTCAGAGTTTTTGCACCAAAACTCTTAGCCACGCGTAACCATTTCGTTTCAATGGGATTATAAATGATATCACTCACAATGGTATTTTCCTTTATATGGCCTAAATGAATGGGAGTATGATCAAGACTTGGATACATTCCTATTGAGGTGGTATTAATAATAATATCATAGGAGTCAACTACTGATTCAGCTTCAGATAAATCCATGGCTAAAGAAGAACTAGAATTCCTAGAGTGGATCAGCTGTCTAGCCGTCTCTTTCGTACGATTCGCAATATCCACCTTCTCAACACCCTCATCTATTAGTGTGAAATAGATTGCTCTAGCAGCGCCGCCTGCCCCTATTAATAGGATGGACTGATCCTGTATTCTTTTTTTAGGGATTGCTTCCTTTAAGCTAGTCACATAACCTGCTCCATCTGTATTATAACCAATGAGTTTGCCAAATTCATTTACGATTGTATTAACCGCACCAATCTTCTTTGCAAGAGGATCAATTTCATCTAGCAGTGTCATGATGGAAACTTTATGAGGAATCGTCACATTTAGTCCAGCTATACCAAGTCCACGTATTCCCTCTATTGCAGCAGGCAATCTATCAGGAGTAACATGAAAAGCCATATACTTGGCAGTTAGTCCAAGATTACTAAATGCTGCATTATGCATGGATGGTGACATTGATTGGGAAATCGGGTCCCCTATAACACCGTAAAGCTTCTCCATATTCCGCCTCCTTTATATGAGGGATCGGCGTAGTGAAACCCCTACTCCTTTTGGCGCATAAGCTACAATCCTTGTTCCTGGTTCTTGTATGGTAACCCAACCAAGTCCCGAGAACACAACATCCACTTTTTCGTCACGAATGGAAAACGGGAATGCAACCAAGTCAGGAAACTCTTCTATATCTTCTTGTCTAGGAGGACTTAATAACTCTCCAACATGATTTCGATAGAGCTCGTCCGCATTTTGAAGCTTTGTTCGGTGAATGGTCAAATCATTGGATACATAACAAATAAAGGACTGTCTAGCACCACTTACAAAATCTAATCGTGCTAGACCACCAAAAAACAAGGTCTGTTCAGCATTTAATTGAAACACCTTTGGTTTAATCTCCCTTTTTGGCGTAATGAGCTTCAAATCTGCTTTTTGGACAAAATGAGCCATTTGATGATGGTTGATAATACCGGGTGTATCAATAATAGACGCATTCTCGTCTATTGGAATATCAATAATATCTAGCGTCGTTCCTGGGAAATGGGAGGTTGTAATAAGTTCCTCTTCTCCACCAAATTGTTTTAAAATCCGATTGATAAATGTTGATTTACCTACATTTGTGCTTCCAACAACGTAGACATCTTTACCTTTTCGATGCTCTTCAATAGCTGCAACCAGTTCTTCAATTCCATTCCCTTTTTCTGCACTTATTAGGAATACATCCTTTGGCTTCATTCCTAATTCTTTTGACTCCAATTTCATCCATTGAATCACTTTATTGGGTTTAATAGATTTAGGTAGTAAGTCTACCTTGTTCCCGACGAGTAAAATGTCGTTATGCCCAACAAAGCGATGCAAACCAGGAAGCCAGCTTCCAGTAAAATCAAAAATATCAACAAGCTTTACAACTAAAGCATTCTCCTTACCGATTCCATTAAGAATCCTAATAAAATCCTCATCCGTAAGTGATACGTCTTGAACCTCATTATAATGCTTTAAACGAAAACACCGCTTGCAAATTACTGGATCCTTTGTAAGAGCCGAGATAGGAGCATATCCTAGCTTCTTCGGCTCTTCTGTTTGAATGGTCACTCCACATCCTATACATTTATACTGTTCTGTCACTCCGTTATTCCTCCCATTGAATCATACCTTTTTGCTTCAGTTTCTTTAAAATGCTTCTCTCAACTCTTCGATTAAATTTCGTTATGAAACCATCCGTCTGTTTGACGGGTACAACTAGAATCGTATGTAATCCCAAACGGTTTCCTCCAAGGACATCGGTAAGCAACTGATCACCTATCACGACCACTTCTTCTGCCTTAAGATTCATGCTTTTCAAAGCTTTTTGAAAAGCAGTTCTCAAAGGTTTCCTTGCTCTGAAAATAAAAGGGATATTAACTGGTGAAGCAAATGCTTCTACCCTCTCCTTATTATTGTTAGAAACAATCGTCACGGTTATATTATGATTTAACATGGATTGAAACCATTGCTTTAATTCTGGTGTGGCATCCGGTCGATCCCATTCTACAAGTGTATTATCTAAATCAGTGATGATACCCTTTATCCCTCGTTTTACAAGTTCAGCTGGACTAATTTCATAAATACTTTTCACATGTTCACTCGGTAAGAACATACCTAACAACTTATACACCTCAATTTAACTTTAGATACAGACATTCATCATAACGAATTTCCTGTAAACATTCAAAATATAATTAAAAAAATACACTAGAATAGTTAAAAAGCTAGAAAAAAAGGAAGAAAAACAAAAACTTTTCGACAAAATCTTCAAATTTTCTACACCTGTGGATAAAGTTACTAACATTTTACCCAATGAAGAACCTGTGTTTATTCCTTTTATAAACAATCAGTCCACAACTTATCCACCAATGCCTGTGGATAAGAGAACGATTGTTCTAGAATTTAATTCATGATAGATTAAGAATACATAAAAAATTAACTACTAATATATGCGATAAAATAGAAAAAAAGAACGTACATTATAAAATTTTTTAGGAGGTGGGCTTGCCATTATTGGCAGTGACTATGAAAAAATTAACGGATGAACTACTCATTGAATCGTATTATAAAGCGACAGAATTAAATCTTAGCCCAGAATTTATCCACTTAATTGAAAATGAAATAAAACGCAGATCTTTAGCACATAGAATTAAAGTTTCCTAATATTTTTGAAAGAGCCATTACAAAAGTAATGGTTCTTATTTATTTCCGAAGCTCATTCCACTCTTTAAGCCACACATCACTTACTTCATTCATTTGCTTTTCTTTGTACAGACGCTCCAAAACTCGATACTTTCTAGGATCTTCCACTATGTTTGATACTTTTATTGTCGTTTGCGATGAAATTTCCTGTATAACTTCTCCACTTCCATGACGATAATAAGGGTTCAACCTAAGCCCAATCATAGACTCTCCTTCATGTTTAACAAATACTACATGACTAATTTTTTCATTCATTAGTAGTAAGGGAATTAAGCCTTCCGTTGCTTCTTCGCTCTTTGAAAATGCAGCACCTATTTCGTCAGCACTAATAATGGATCGATAATACTCCCTAGGTAATAAAGCTGGATCTTCTTTGCCTTTTGCTGAACATCCAATTAAGAAAACACTAAGAATAAACAGTAAAAAGAAACCTCTCATTTCGCTCCTCCTTTCCTATTTAATATGCTAATTCAAACCTTACTCCATACTATTTATCCTTTATTTATAAAGAGGTGGATAATAGTTGAAGTTCACTATGAAATGTGGGTACAATTGAAAGTAGAATGTTTTTTTAAGGAGGTTTACTTTAAGTGCTTCACTTTTTGGTCCTTGCACCGCTCCTATTTGCCTTCTTGGCTCCAATTCTCTACAAGAATTTAAAGAGTATTCATACCGGATGGTTTGTCCTAGTCATACCGTTATTTATTTTTATTTACCTGATATCTTTACTTTCATCTGTCATGGAACGGCCACTCATTGAAAAGCTAGACTGGATGCCATCACTTGGTATCAATTATGACCTTTATGTGGACGGCTTAAGCCTATTATTTGGATTATTAATCTCCGGTATTGGTAGTTTGGTCATTTTTTATTCGATCTATTACTTACATAAAACAGAAAAACTAGGTCATTTCTATCTTTATTTACAACTGTTTATCACGGCCATGCTAGGGGTCGTTTTCTCTGATAACATGTTTGTTTTCTATATGTTTTGGGAGCTCACTAGCTTATCTTCCTTTTTATTAATTGGTTTTTGGAACCATCGGGAAAAATCGAGATACGGGGCATTAAAGTCCCTTTTGATTACCGTTTTCGGCGGGTTGTCTATGTTTGCAGGACTAGTTTGGATGTCAATAATAGTTGGAACTTCTAGTATTCGTGGTCTCATTGAGGGATCGGATTTAATTACAAGCAGTCCTTTTTTCATACCTATTTTAGTCTTGATTCTCTTAGGTGCTTTTACAAAATCGGCACAGTTTCCATTTCATATTTGGCTACCTGATGCAATGGAGGCACCAACACCAGTCAGCGCGTACTTGCATTCAGCTACAATGGTAAAAGCAGGAATTTATTTAGTAGCAAGGCTTTCCTTAATTTTTGCAGGTACGGATGCATTTTTTCTAATCGTGTCAGGGTTTGGGTTGCTTACATTATGTTGGGGATCCATCATGGCGGTTAAACAAACCGATTTAAAGGGGATACTAGCTTACTCAACCATTAGTCAATTAGGGATGATCATGGCTATGCTCGGATTTGGTACAGGTGCAGCTGTTTTTGCTGCCATATTCCACATCTTAAATCATGCAACATTTAAAGGAAGTTTATTTATGGTCGCGGGTATCGTGGATCATGAAACTGGAACGAGAGATATTAGAAGACTCGGTGGGCTGTATTCATTAATGCCTATTACAGCAACGTTAGCCTTATTCGGTGTGTTTTCAATGGCAGGTGTTCCTCTTCCCATTTTTAATGGTTTTTTAAGTAAAGAGATGTTCTTTAGTGCTGCTGTTCATTTACGAAATGAAGGAGCACCGATTTACCAAATGGTAGCACCTTATATTCCTTTCATTGCAGTGCTAGGTAGTATTTTTACGTTTATCTATTCAATGATTCTTTTCTTTAAGACTTTTACAGGAAAGTTACAACCATCTAATTTAGAAAGAAAACCACATGATCCACCAATTGGGATGTTACTCTCACCTATCGTGCTTGTTGTATTAATTGTAGTCATTGCTCTATTCCCTGGTCCCTTTAATGAGTATTTATTAGCCCCTGCTGTTGCAGCAGTGATGGGCGAGGCATCACAAACTAAGATTCAATTTTGGCACGGATTCGATAATCCATTGAAAATGTCGCTGATTGTTTTGATTATAGGTTCGATTGCTTATGTATTAAAAGACAAATGGCTTCATGTATATGACAGGATTCCAGCTAAGTGGAGTGTGACTAATGGATATGATTACCTTGTAACTGGTCTATTCAATGGTTCGAAAAAACTAACAAATTCCTACATGAATGGCTCGTTAACAAATTACTTCAGAATGATTATTGGGTTTATTTCTCTAATTGGTCTTTTCACCTTGTTTTATACAAATGGATTTGCCTTTACTTGGGGTGGAGCTAGCTTCTCTTTTGCTGAGTTTGCCATTGCCTTAACGATGATGATTGCAGCCATTGCGATTATTTTTACACCAAATCGAATCGCAGCTATTCTTATACTCGGTGTGGTCGGCTATGGCTTGTCTCTACTATTTGTCTTTTACTCTGCACCAGATTTAGCGTTAACACAGCTCATCGTAGAAACAGTTACAGTTTCTTTATTTTTACTTTGCTTTTACCATCTTCCAAAGCTAAAACCAGTGAAAGAAAAAACATCAACCAAGATCGTGAATTTGGTTATATCCTTGGCATTTGGGTTACTCATCACATTAATCGGCATCTCATCACATAGTTCAAAATGGTTTGATACTATTTCTAGCTACTTTATTGAAAACTCCTATACTCTTGGAGGCGGAAATAATATTGTGAATGTCATATTGGTTGATATAAGAGGTCTAGATACAATGCTTGAAATTAGTGTCCTAGCATTAGCAGCTCTCGGTATTTTAGCCATGATAAAATCGACTAAAAAGGAGGATGTTGATTAAGTGGAAATACTAATGTCCATTCTGTCTGGAGTATTGTTTACTTGCGGAATCTATCTGCTACTTCAAAAACAGCTCCTCCGAATCATTCTAGGTACAGCCTTACTCTCACACGGGGCACACTTATTTATTTTAACGATGGGCGGACTTAGAACAGGTGCTCCACCTATTCTAAAGGAAGGAGTAACTTCTTATACAGACCCCCTTCCACAGGCATTAATTCTAACATCAATCGTCATTAGTTTTGGTGTGACATCCTTTTTATTAGTACTTGCTTATAAAACGTATAAGACAAACCAAACCGATAATCTAGAAGAACTAAGGGGAACAGAAAATGAGTAATTTCAATAATTTAGCGATATTACCAATCTTGTTACCTATTATCGCTGGTATTCTATCGGCTTTTCTCAATAGAAGAAATGTACTATTGAAATGGGTTACAGGTATTTTTGTCATTTGTCAGCTACTTGTTGTCTCATATATTATGCTTCAAGTGTTTGCACAAGGACCGGTCATTCTCGAGACAGGAGATTGGCCAGCACCTTATGGAATTATTATCGTGGCAGATGAATTGGCGATGCTTTTAGTCGTGACAACCAATCTAATCTCTGTTGCCGCCGCATTCTATTCATTTAAGACAGTTAATCAAAATGAGCAAAGATATTATTTTTATACATTTTTTCACTTTTTAATCGCGGGTGTTTCTGGTGCATTTTTAACTGGGGATTTATTTAATCTATTTGTATTTTTCGAAGTCCTTTTAATGGCATCATATGCCCTCATTATTTTAGGTGGTTCTAAGCAACAATTTCGAGAATCCATTAAGTATATGCTCATTAACGTGTTCTCTTCGATATTATTTGTGACGACCATTGCGTTTCTTTATTCAGTAACTGGAACAGTAAATATGGCTCAATTAGCTGTACGAGTGGGAGAATATGGGCAAACAGGTATTTTAACAACGATAGCAATCATGCTCTTTATCGTTTTTGCCACTAAAGGGGCGTTATTCCCTCTTTATTTCTGGTTACCTAAATCCTATTCTGTGCCACATCCTGTCGTCTCTGCACTATTTGGTTCTTTGTTAACAAAGGTAGGTATTTATTGCATACTAAGGATATTCACTTTAATTTTTGGCCATAATGCAGCCTTCACACACCAATTGTTTATTGTAATCGGGGTAATAACCATCCTTTTTGGAGTAATCGGTGCGTTATCTACTCATAATATTAAACTCATTATCGCTTACAACATTGTACCTTCCATAGGCTTTATCTTGATCGGAATTGGTGTTTTTAGTGTCACGTCGCTCGCTGGAGCCGTTTATTATTTAATTCATGACATGATCATTAAAGGAGCCTTATTTCTAATAGTCGGAACGATTGTAATGATTGCTGGTACGTCAGATCTTCGAAAAATGGGTGGTCTACTCCATCAATACCCAGTAGTAGGCTGGCAATTATTCATAGCTACACTCGTTTTAGCAGGAATTCCTCCGTTTAGTGGGTTTATCGGGAAATACTTATTGGTTCGAGGTGGATTAGAAGAGGGACATTATTTCGCAACTATATCTGCGACCCTACTTAGTCTCTTGACTCTTTTGTCTGTTATGAGAATATTTATCGGGGCATTTTGGGGTGAGCAAATGAAGGAACACCGGACAGTCTCAACGAAGGGACTACTTGCTCCCGTCTCCTTTTTATTAGCCTTCTCCATCCTACTTGGTGTTGGAGGAGATTATATTTATCCATACGTCCAATATATCGGTGACACACTAGCGAGTCCTTCTTATTATATTGAGAATGTTCTAAAGGAGTAGTTGCTCAATGGCCTTTCAGCTCATATTAAATAGTATACTTGCATTCGTTTGGATGGTTTTAGTAGAGAAATTCACATTCGGAACTTTCTTTATCGGTTATATCATTGGACTGATTTTGTTATTACTATTTAGACGGTTTATTCCTGGTAACTTCTATGGTGGAAAAATCATGGCCATATTGAAGCTTGTTTTTATTTTCCTAAGAGAACTCCTATTATCTAATTTAGAGGTTGTCAAAATCGTGTATCGACCGAAGCTAGATATTCAGCCAGGTATTATTGCATTGCCAACTGAATTAAAATCAAATTGGGAAATAACCTTATTAGCCAATTTGATTACTCTTACACCTGGCACATTATCGATTTCTGTTTCGACTGATCATCAAATTATTTACATTCACGCTATGGACATTCGGGATAAAGATGAAATTATTCATTCGATTAAGCATACGTTTGAAGATGCAATTATGGAGGTGACCAGATAGTGAATGATATGATGCCTATCATCTTACACTGGTGTGTTAATATTTCTCTAGTCATGACTTCAATTTCCATCATTTTATTGCTTTATCGAACGGTTAAAGGGCCATCAAATCCAGATCGTGCAATTGCACTCGACAGTATTGGTATTACTTTAATTGCAATGACCGCTTTGATTGCTATACAACTAAAAACGACCTTTTTTAATGAAGTGATATTATTAATCGGAATTTTAGCTTTTATTGGGACAGTAGCAATAGCAAAATTTATTGAAAAAGGTGTGATTATTAAATATGACCGGGATGGATCTTAGCCCATTTGTCACCATTTTAATATGTTTTTTATTGCTCTTTGGTACATTTTTTATTTTTTCTAGCGCCTTAGGATTAATAAGGCTTCCAGATGTTTACACACGAGCACATGCCGCTTCCAAAGGAGCAACACTCGGAATTGCAAGTGTCCTTCTTGGAACATTTATTTACTTTTTATATTTTGAAGAAGAATTAAGCAGCTCATTACTACTCGGTATTATTTTTATTCTCTTAACCCTACCCGTTTCAGGGCATATGATTGCTAGAGCTGCTTATAATAGTGGTGTACCTCTTTGGAATAAAAGTATCAAAAACGATTTGGAAAAGAGACGCCAAAGCGAATGAACTAATCTGTTTTCCCTGTTCTAATCGTCCCAAGTACTTGTCCTATTTGAACATCCATTTTTTTCGATAAGGCATTCGGACTAAATGATGCCTTTTCAAAAAGCAAGATTACAGTTGAACCGAAAGCAAAGTAGCCAATCTCTTCACCTTTTTTAATGGACTCTCCCTTATGGGTAACTTCAATCCCGTTTACGAACATTGCTCCAACTTTTACTAGTGCAAGATAGGCACCATTACTTACAATTTCAGAGATGACACGGTAATTTTTAGTGAATGGACTTTTGCCATATTTAACACCCCAATTATTAACTGGATAGGATGAAGTCCCGAGTGACCACTGCGCGACAATATCACCAGATATTGGTGCATGAATTCGGTGATAATGACTAGGACTTAAATAAAGAATAAGAAAAGTACCATTTATGTATTTTCTCTTTTTCTCATTGTCTCCTAGCATTTCTGAAATGGAGTAGGATTTACCTTTCGCTATAAAAGTATGATCGTCTGAAATTTCGCCAAAGTCTTCAAGAACCCCATCAACTGGGCTGGTTACTACTTGATCTCCTATTTCTATTGTTCGAGATTTATTCTTAAGTTTCCGAGTAAACAAATCATGTAAAGATTGATATTCCGTAATTGATTTTTCCATTTCATCCAAGTTAAGTTGATAAACCCGTGTAAATGAAGGTATCATGAATCGACTGTATGGAGAACGAGTAAAACGTTCTAACCATTTGGATATAAGCGGCCTATTTGTTAGTTCAATAAAAAAACGATATAACTTTTTTTTCAAGATATTGCCTCCTGATTTAGAAATAGCTTTACGAAAGAACATAAAATGACTAAAATGAAAAATACATTCTAGAAAGATCTATGATTTACCCTTTAAGGGAGTGATTGTTTTGTTAATTTGGGAATACCTAGATCATACAATGAAAAAACTAAAATCTCAAACAGCCAACATACTGACCCTTTTTAATCTTACACTTGGTGGGTTTGCGATAATAGCTGCTACTCAAAAAGAATTGAACTTATGCTTACTACTCATTTTCCTCGCCGCCTTAGCTGACCGATTTGATGGTATGGCTGCACGAAAGCTAAACATCGTATCAGAGATTGGAAAACAGCTTGATTCAATGTGCGACATCATTTCGTTTGGCGTTGCGCCTGCTCTCCTTATTTATCAGGCAGTCCTTTCACAATATGGGGCACCTGGAGCATTATTTTCAATCATCTACATTGGCTGTGGCGCTGTTCGACTAGCAAGATTTAACGTTACTGAAAATACAGGGTACTTTATTGGTCTTCCGATTACGGCAGCTGGTTGTTTATTGACACTTAGCTTTTTAGCCGTTCCTTTTTTACCAGAATTTATGTACATGTATTTTATTTTACTTTTATCTTTCTTGATGATAAGTACGTTTAAGCTAAAAAAAGTATAATGAAAAAGCACCTTTTAAACAGGTGCTTTTCTTCATTCTATCTATTATTTTGTCATTTCTAAGAAATCATAGACATCCTGTAAGGATAATTGAATGGCTTTCTCCCAGAAATCCGGCTTTGTTAGGTCCACCGCTAAATGCTTCTTAGCTAGTTCCTCTACGGTCATTCGCCCTGTATCTCTTAACAAGGAGATATAACTCTCTTCAAAAGCGCTACCTTCTTGTAATGCCTTTGCATAAATACCAAGAGAAAATAAATAGCCAAAAGTATACGGGAAGTTATAAAAAGGTACTCCTGTAATATGGAAGTGTAGCTTTGATGCCCAAAATGTAGGGTGGTACTCATCTAATGATTCATGATAAGCTGATTTTTGAGCTTGCACCATCAATTCATTTAAGCGTGCTTGACTAACCATACCCTGTTTTCTCTCATCATAGAAGGAGTTTTCAAAAATATATCTTGCATGTATATTCATAAATAAAGCAACACTTCTTTGAACCTTGTCCTCTATTAATGCCAACTTCTCTTCTTCTGAATTTGCATATTTCACTGCGGCATCAGCCACAATCATCTCAGCAAATGTTGATGCTGTTTCAGCCACGTTCATAGCATACCGTTGATTTAATGGCTCCAGATCATTCATCACGTGTTGATGGAAGGCATGGCCTAACTCGTGGGCAAGTGTTGAAATGTTAGACGCAGTGCCTGAATAGGTCATAAAGATGCGAGATTGTTCTGTTTCAGGAAAACTTGTGCAAAATCCACCTGGCATTTTTCCACTTCTGTCTTTTGCTTCAATCCATTTCTCTTCAAATGCCATCTTAGAAAAACCTGCCATCTTCGGACCGAATCTAGAGAATTGCTTAAGGATAAACTCAGCTCCATCTTGGTAAGAAACCGTGCTTGTCGAAGAGGTTAATGGTGCATCTAAGTCATACCAACTTAATTTTTCTACCCCTAATAAAGAGGCTTTCCTCTCCAAATATTTAACGAATACTGGCTTATATTTGTCAATTACATTCCACATTGTATCAAGTGTTTCTTTGCCCATTCTGTTCATCAAGAGCGGCTCTTTAAGCGTTTCATCCCAGCCTCTTTTTTTGTACACACTCAATCGAAATCCAGCGAGATGGTTTAATGTTTGTGAGAGCAGATCTCCTTGCTCTTCCCATGTCTTTTCCCACTTTTCAAAAATAGCTTTTCTTACTTGACGGTCTGGATTCGAAAATTTATTAGAAGCCTGACCTACAGATAATTGTTGAATTTGACCATTTTCTTCAAAAGGAATCGTGATTCTTCCAATAATGGTGTCATACAATTGAGACCATCCGTGATACCCATCTACCCCAAGACCTAAAATAAGAGTTTCTTGCTCCACATCTAATTTTTCTGCAGAACGTTCTCTTCGTTCATTTAAAACGAACTGTAAAGATTTGAATTCATCTTGCTCTAGAAGTTCAGTCCATTCACTCTCATTAATAGATAAAATGAACTTATCTAAAGTTGTTAAAGATGATTGAAACTGAGCAGATAAACTAGTAATCCTACCTAGTAAATCCCCAGCCTTTTTATCATGTACATTTTGAGCCTTCAAACAAGACACAAATGCACTAGCTTCTCTAACTTGATTCATCATTCCTTGGACCTCGATTAAAAGATTATGCAACTCACTTACATTTGTAATGCCTTTTACTTTTATAGTCATTTGCTGAATACTCTCATCTAATTTTGTTACATATGTATGGAATTTCTCTGATTCACTGCCACCTTTAAAAATATGATCTAAATCCCAAGTTTGCTCATAGGTACTCATCAATTTCTCCCCCTTTTTTCGAATATATTTAGTATATCGAAATTTTCTAAACATTTCTATTAATAAATACAACGTATAAGGCTCGTTTCAACTCCTCTTTTTCCAAGTTCATTCACTCTACTACTCTAATTGATTATTAACTATAAAATTACAGTAGCTTAATATTATTATGATATAATTTTTCGTGTTATAGCGATTGTACATAACCTAGGAGGTTGCAAATTGAAGAAATTAATCACAAAACTACCCGAAAAACTCAGTTTTAAGGACTCATTAAATATTAAAAATACGAACAAAGGTCTATATGGAAGAGTGTTCTCAAAATTCAGCTTAAGAAATAGATTGCTAAGCTTATTTATCTTTTTATTAATTATCTCTATTAATGCTGTCGGGATTAGTTCCTATTTGAAAGCAAAAGAAACAACTATTAAATCCATTGAAAATAGATTAAATCGCGAAGCTGAAATCATGGCATACACCGC
The DNA here is from genome assembly GCF_049310945.1 of Bacillus sp. DJP31. NCBI lineage: Bacteria > Bacillati > Bacillota > Bacilli > Caryophanales > Bacillaceae > Bacillus > Bacillus sp. DJP31. The sequence goes on from NZ_JBMERO010000002.1 coordinate 106,272, forward strand.
AAAAAATCTTAAGTTCTTGTATGTAAGTGATAATCAGTATTTTATGCAGCAGCTAGAAATTAGTATTCGTGACCAACAAGTAAAGCTAGAAAAGGAGAGGATGAAATCTGATATATTTTATATATCAAACAATGTGGCAAACCCCTTTTCAGTAAGTAGCAAATCAAACATCACTTTTTCAGATTCTTTATTGAATAAAATTGGTGAAAAAGAAAATGGAGTCTTCCACTCTGCGATCAATGGAGAGGATTATACAATATCTGTCCATGAGATGACCGAGCTTAATGGAAAATATGCCTTATTTGTACCTACTAAATCCTATTTAGGTCCAGTAGATGGAATGGCCAAATTTACGCTAATTGTCATTATCTCAAGTTTAGTCATTTCTACAATTCTTCTACTGTTATTCGTTCAGAGCGTTACAAAGCCTCTTACAACATTACAGAACGTTATGAGAAGTGTTCGAGCAGGTAACTTAAATCAATCTATATCCATTAAAACAACCATACCTGAGATTACTTCATTAAATAAAAGCTTTAACATGATGCTAGGGCAAATGCTAGCAGTTATACAGGAATTAAATGACACGACAATGGAACTTGAAAAAACGGGAGGAGAGTTAAGTAATTCTTCTGAGGATGCATTATCTTACAGCCGACAGCTGATCGAAGCGATTAATGTAGTAAAGGTAGGAGCAGAACAAACAGCTAGTAACTCTGAAACTAGTGTAAGTGGCTTCCAAACAATGAAGGAAAGTATTGAAGACTTATTGATAAACATGGAAACTGTCTCATCAAGCTCAGAGGATATGAATCAATCTGCGAAACGCGGAGAGAAGAAATTGAGTCAATTAATTGGAACGATTCACACGTTTGAAGAGGATTTTGAACATATGACTACAACCATTCAGCAGGTAAAACATCATTCTTCTTCTATAACGAGCTTAGTCGGACTCATTCAAGGAGTTGCTGAACAAACAAAGCTTTTAGCTTTAAATGCAACGATTGAGGCAGCAAGGGCTGGGGATGCAGGCAAAGGATTTGCAGTCGTAGCAAACGAGGTACGGAAGCTTGCTGAGCAATCCACGAAGGCGACTGAAGATATTACAAGTTCCATTTCAGTTATGGAGGGTGCGACCTTACTCGCAACAAAAGAATTTGAACAAATGCTAAAGAAAATCAAAATAAACCTCTTAACTGCTAATCAATCAAAGGAATCATTTGATGAGCTTATGATAGAAATAGATACGGTCAGTGACAAGCTGCATGGGATGCAAGGGGAGCTTAAAGACCTGCATCAAGTTCTACCTGAGCTTGAACAAGCTACTGTAAATTTTGCTTCTGTATCGCAAGAAACATTAGCGAGCACTGAGCAGATGCTCGCCACAAGTGATGACCAGATTCAAAAAATGGAAAACACACATGAAATCGGGATCAAGTTAAGTGAACTTTCTAATTCCCTATCTACAATAACGAAACAATTTAACGTAAAGTAAACAAAGAAACGCATTCCCTAGAATTGTTCTAAGGTATGCGTTTCTTCTTTTCTTTGTCCTATCACATTCATTTTCTTATCCTTTTTTTCATGTACAGACACAAACAAGCTCACTCGTACATAGGTATAAGATAGGCGAGTGCCTACATACTTTTAGGAGGTGAACGGAAATGACAGGATTGTTAGCTGCTCTAGGATTCTTCGTAAAAGAACTTGTATTATTTGTATCCTACGTAAAGAACAATGCATTTCCTCAACCTTTATCTGCTAATGACGAACAAAAATACTTAAAATTGATGGCAGATGGAGATGATGAAGCGCGTAATCTCCTAATTGAACATAATTTGAGATTAGTTGCTCATATAGTCAAAAAATTCGAAAACACCGGTGAGGATGCTGAGGACCTTATATCAATCGGGACGATCGGGCTTATAAAGGCCATAGAAAGCTACTCACATGGTAAAGGAACAAAACTCGCAACATATGCAGCAAGATGTATTGAGAACGAAATATTGATGCATCTGAGAGCTCTCAAAAAGACTAAAAAAGACGTATCTCTTCACGACCCCATCGGTCAGGATAAAGAAGGAAATGAGATTTCATTAATTGATGTCTTAAAATCAGAGTCAGAAGATGTTATCGACACCATTCAATTAAACATGGAGCTTGAAAAAATAAAGGAATACATTGATATCTTAGATGACCGTGAGAAAGAGGTTATTACCGGTCGTTTTGGTCTTGATCTTCAAAAGGAAAAGACACAAAGGGAGATTGCGAAAGAACTAGGTATTTCCAGAAGCTATGTATCAAGAATAGAAAAGCGTGCGTTAATGAAGATGTTTCATGAATTTTATCGTGCGGAAAAAGAACGAAGAAAGTCTTAACTTGTATAGTAAAAACAGTTGGCCCCGATGTTTCGGGGCCTATTTTGATTAGATAAATGGTTGATTCATTGTATAACGAAAGTCTTTTGACTTCTCGCGAAGCTGTTCAACTACTAATCCATTCTGATACTCATCGAATGTTACTTCCGTTTCTTTTTTCTTACTAAAAATAGAAAATAACAATAAGTGAAAGGGTACCATACTAACTCCTCCTAGTGTTTACTATTTCTTGTTAGGTGGAATCCTTCTCCACGCATAACCAAACGACAATTACATTCTTCTTTTTATTCATAACCATTTTGACTACCTCCCCTTTCTAATTTTTTATTTCATTAGATTAAGTTTCGAAGTGAACATTTTCGATCTCTAATTTCTTCCGTGATTTTTTGGATCGCTACTTCACGTTTAATTTCTTCTTGCGTGTAATTACGTTTTGAAAACGTTATTGATAAAAATAATAGGTTCAACGTCATACTACCACCTCCCTAAATAATATTTTATACTGGCTGTCTACCTAAAAAATGGCGCAAAAAAACCACAGGACTTCACCTGTGGTTGCCATAATAAGCATAAAAATCCACAGGTGCATATTCGCCCTGTGGATGTTAGTAGACAAAGTTAGTTTCTAACAGTTCCTATTGACAGGTCGAACAGTTTTTACATATTGAGTTGTAAGCTGAATCATTACCACATCTAACATTTCAGTCGACCTCCTTTAAAGGATAATTTTGATTACAGAGGTAATTATATCCAAAACACTCTAATTTGTAAACCACCTTTTCTAAAAAATTATATTTTCTTAAAAAATAGGCAATTCCAACAAGACTTGGCCATATCTATTACAAAGGGGGGACAAAGATGGATCTTACGACAACGATTTTACTGATCATTGGTTTTATTACATTATTTGGTGTAGTCTGTCATCTACAAACCATCGTGACCTTAAAGAATTGGCAGCAAGAGTTAATCAAGCTCGATGAACACCAGACTTCACAATCAAATGTGATATGGATCAATAAGGTGATGAAAGAATACGAAACCTATAAACAACTACAGCATGAATCGATAAATACCATTTCTCTTGTCGAGAAGCACTTCTTAAAAGAACCTATTCGCCTATTTGGAGTTTTAAAAACCCCTGTAGGAAATGTATTAAAGATTCAGCAATTGCTTCCTGTGACATCGATAATTTTTGGAATATTGGGGACGTTTATCGGACTCACTCTTGCCATATCTGCAATGGAGCAGACATTGACAACATTAGTTTCACCGACTCAAGATATTTCTATGAACACCATTGTGTCATCGATCATTTCCCCTTTTCAAGGGATGAGTTTGGCATTTATCACAAGTATTGCAGGAATCTCGAGCTCCCTTTTACTTAATCTATTTCAATCTGGATTCCTGTCTGGAGGCACTTCAATCAGCTATTATAAGGCTAGTATACTAGCAGAAGCTGAAAGCTTATTAGATCATTCTTTTTCAAGCAAAATTCAAAATGAAAAACCTAAGGACTTAATGGAAAAGATATTAGACCGATTTTCAAATAAAGTGGAGGAAGCATTTGAGAACTCTGTTAGTGCGTTCGGAGATAAAATGATTCACCTCACTGAAGAGTTAAATGGAATCACCTCTCAATTATTAGACATGGTGGTGCAGCAAAATAAAGTGACTGAAAGCTTTTCCGAGAGTTCTCAACGGCTTAAAGAGTTTGGAAGTGAGCTCTCCACATCCATTGGCTCCTTAATGAATGTCCGTAGTGGGGTGGATTCTGAGCTTCATACACTTCAAAAAACCATAAAAGGGCTTGAAAAACATCTTCAAGGTTCTATTGAAAAGCAAGAGACGGGACAAAGGCGCTTTGAACAAATGTTACAGCGAACGGATCAGCTTCTTAAGGAGTCAGGAACAAAAACCACTGAGATCAGCCAGCTTTTTTTAAAGGGATTAGACGAACAAATGAGCAGAGGCTATGCGAAACAAGATGAGATGGAACGACGGCTTTACCAAAAGCAAGAGGAAATGACGTATGTTTTTCAAGAAAAGCATTCGCAATACTCACACGCTACACAGGACTTCGCTTCATCTGTCCACCAGCTAGAAAAAGCTTGGCATGATGTTGTGGAGAGACTACGAAGAGATGTATTAGATAATAAAATGGACCAATCACGGGGCAGAATAGCACCTCCAGTTAACAATGAGAACAGAGAGTTAATACGAACAATAGAAATGATAAGTGAGCGTTCTTCTTATGAGATGAGTCAAGTTCAACAATATTTAACAGAGGTATACCAAGTTCTCCTTCGAATGTATGAGCAGCAGCAATATGTAGGTGCAGGTCCAAAGCGAAACCAAATCCCTTCAAGGATCAGTGAGTAGGTGAACGGATGAGCAGACATAGAAGTCGAATGTTACTTGAGGATGAGGATCAGCAGGATTATTATTGGCCATCTTTTACAGACATGATGTCAATGGTTGTACTTGTGATGCTTTTTATTGCGGTAATTGCCTTCGTCCAAGCGATTTATACTGCCTATGATCAAGCAGAAATGAAACAAGAACTACAACAAGCAGCAGACATCAAAAAACATATTTCAGATTTAATTGAAAAACGATTAGAGGAAAATGTAGGAAAGGATAATGTCATTCGAGGACCAAATAATACAATTTCCATAGAAGGAGATATTTTGTTTGATAGCGGTAGTGCTGATGTTAGCGCGGAAGGAAAACTTGTCTTAGCCTCACTAAGTGAGGGGATCTTAAAAATTTTAGAGGACCCTGAACTCAGTCAATATTTATATATCATTTTAATCGAAGGTCACACAGATTCTGTTCCATTCGATAATTGGTCCCTTTCCACAGACCGTGCTGTTTCGGTTGTAAAGAGTATGTTTGAAGCTAATCCAACGCTTTCAAAAAAGGAGTTTGCTCAGTATATCGCTGCTACTGGTTACTCTGAATTTAAGCCAACTGTAGAATCTCCTCAAGGAGAGCCAAATTCTAAAAACCGACGCATCTCTTTCCAAATTATTCTAGATGACGAAAAATGGCAGGAGTCATTAAAGACCATTTTACAGAACAAAGAGTAGAAAAAAGTGACTAGTAGTGAATCATTAAGAGTCAACTTTAATCACATAGTATCAGCATAAAAAAACTCAGAGTTTACGCTCTGAGTTTTTCTTTTTGACTGTTTTCATACGCTGTTGCTTTTAATAGATGTAAGATATAAAGTTTATCCGTTGATTTTTCGTTGCAGGCACTTGCTTTTTCGCGGGGAGGGATGCGAGCGCCCGCCCCGGGGAATGGTGCATCCTCTCGTTACAAGTAACGACACTTCTAAATAGCAAAAAAGTTTACGAAAACAACCTTTCTTTTTAGAAGCTTCCCAAAATACAATTACTTGAACTTTTTTAAAACAATCGGTTTTGGAAAGTCATTCTGAGTAAAAGGAATAATCATTTTTTAATATGATTTAGCTCCTTAAAACGGAACCCTTTATCGTGGATAACAAATCTCTTTTACATTTCTTCATCTAGTTCACTTAATGCTTTTTTATACTGTATGGTCTTTTTAAAAAAGTAAAAGGCTATGGCTAGAAAAACGACCGTCGATGCCATCATAACATAGGTTTGAATGATACTTTTTCCTTCATCCGGAATTAATATACCAATAAACAGAAAAACACTGACAGCTAGTAAAACCATACCAAATCGGGAGTAATCGGCTACTTTATCTTGTATATCTTTAAATTTTGGATTCATAAACACACCCTGCTTTCTATGAAACTTATAAACTAGTTTATCATAGGGAGGACTTTAGGATCGAATGTAAATAAATCCAACAACGTTTTCTTGGCTATTCAATTCATACATTACTTTTACTATAGCTTATATTTGATATATGAGACTTTCGAACCTCAGCCTCTGCCTATTGAAAAAAAGCTTCTTTATGGATAAAAATAAGAAGCCTTCCAAATGGAAGGCTCTACTTTAAGACATTGCTTGCTTCAAATCTTCAATTAAATCCTGAACGTCCTCGATGCCAACTGAGATACGGACTAAACCGTCTGTAATCCCTAATTCTTTACGTCTTTCTAGAGGAATCGATGCATGAGTCATTCTTGCTGGAACGGAAATTAAGCTTTCTACTGCCCCTAAGCTTTCAGCAAGAGTGAAATATTTTACCTTCGCTAGTAGCTGATCGGCCTTTTCTTCGCTTCCTACATCAAAGGAAATCATTCCACCAAAGCCTTCACACTGCTTCTTTGCAATTTCATGATTCGGGTGACTCTCGAGGCCAGGGTAATATATTTTTTCAACAAGAGGATGGTTTTGTAAAAAATCAACCAGTTGCTTTGTATTCTTCTCGGTCTCTTCCATTCGTAACCCTAAGGTCTTAATCCCTCTTATTAATAACCATGAATCCTGAGGACCTAAAACACCACCTGTTGAGTTTTGAACGAAATGCAGATCTTCTGCAAGCTGTTTGCTACCCACAACCACAAGACCCGCTACAACGTCACTGTGACCTCCTAGGTATTTTGTTGCACTATGCAGAACTATGTCCGCACCTAGGGTTAGAGGTGTTTGCCAATAAGGAGTACTAAACGTATTATCAACAATTGTTACTAGTTTATGTGATTTAGCCAACATACTTGCTGCTTCAATATCTGTAATTTTCAACAGTGGATTTGTCGGTGACTCAATGAATAGGGCTTTTGTATTTGGTTGTATTGCTTTCTCAATATTCGATAGATCGCTTGTGTCTATAAAAGTTGCTTCAATTCCAAAGCGATTTAACACTTTTGTCATGACTCGGAATGTACCACCATAAACATCATCTGTTAATAGGACATGATCGCCACTCTTAAACAGCATCATGACAGCCGTGATGGCTGCCATACCAGATCCAAAAGCAAAACCTGCTTCCCCGTTTTCTAAATCTTTAATTAGTTCTTCTAGTGCATGACGAGTTGGATTTCCTGTTCTTGAGTATTCAAATCCGCTATGCTTTCCAACTGCTTCTTGCTTATACGTACTCACTTGATAGATTGGAACAGAGACGGCTCCTGTATGTGGATCACCTGAAATCCCACCATGGATAAGCTTGGTTTTTCTTCTCATCTTAAATACCCCCTTGATAAATTTTCTTACTTAAGTAACGTTCACTACTATCTGCAAAGATGGTCACTATATTGGTTCCTGGTTTAGCCTGCTGCGCTTCAAGAAGGGATGCATGTATTGCGGCTCCAGCTGAGCTACCAACGAGAAGACCTGCTTGTAGAGCAAGTTCCTTGACTCGATCAAACGCATCTATATCTGACACTGTATGAATGCTGTCAAAATAAGTAGGATCCATATATTCTGGTAAAAACTCCATACCAATTCCTTCAGTCTTATGCGGTCCTGATTCTCCACCATTTAAAATAGATCCCTCAGGTTCAACAATGACTGATTTTAGCTTTGGGTTTTTCTCTCTTAAGTATTTTGCCGTACCCATAAAAGTTCCGCCTGTTCCCGCTCCAGCAACAAATACATCAATATGACCTTCCAGTTGTTCCCAAAGCTCAGGACCTAGTGTTTTATAGTACGTATGAGGGTTTGCTGGGTTTCCAAATTGCTGTGGTGAATAGGAGCCAGGTATTTCTTTAAGTAGCTCTTGAGCTTTTTGAATGGCGCCCTTCATTCCTTCACTCGTAGGTGTTTGAACGATTTTTGCACCAAGTGCCTTCATTAATTCTTGTTTCTCAACACTGAATTTCTCAGGTACACAAAATAAGACGTTGATGTTTTTTCCGATAGCAGCAAGGGCTAACCCGATTCCCGTGTTTCCTGCTGTAGGCTCAATAATGGTTCCGCCTGGCTTCACTTTACCGGTTTCAAGTGCTTCTTGAAGAAGTTCTACTCCTAAGCGGTCTTTAATGCTGCCACCAGGATTGTAAAACTCTAGCTTGGCAAAAAGCCTAACTCCTTCAGGCATTGGAAAGCAGGTTATTTCTACTAAAGGCGTGTTTCCAATTAGCTCGTGGACATTTTTATATACTTTCATTTGTTTCATTCTCCTTAAACTGCCCGATCATCGAAACGACAAGCTCTGAAGAATGAAGTGCTGCCTTCTCAAGAAATTGCTCGAATGAAAGATTAGATTCTTTTCCAGCAATGTCAGATAAAGCACGAATTACAACAAACGGTACTTTAAACTGATGACATACCTGAGCAACAGCTGCCGCTTCCATTTCAACCGCATAAAGATTAGGTAGCTTAGAACGAACGTATTCTACCTTTATAGGATCCTGCATAAAGGAATCACCTGTTGCAATTGTACCTTTTACAACCTGAACATCATTCATCTTATGAACAGCTTGATAAGCAGCCTCTACGAGCATGTGGTCTGCCTCAAATGCTGCTGGTAGACCAGGGACTTGACCATATTCATATCCAAAAGCCGTAACATCCACATCATGGTGACGGACTTCCGTTGAAATAACCACATCCCCAACGTTTAGAGATTGCATAAAACCACCCGCCGAACCAGTATTTATCACATAGTCTGGTTGAAAAATTTGAAGTAAAAGGGTTGTACTCATAGCAGCATTTACTTTTCCAATCCCTGACTTTAGTAAGATGATCTCTATACCCTTAATTTTGCCGACCCAAAATTCACAACCTGCTATCATTTCTTCTGTTCTTCCCTCAAGCTTACCTCGTAAAATCTGAACTTCCTCTTCCATTGCTCCGATGATTGCTACCTTCATTACCATGTCACCGCTTTCTATAGTTTGACAGCTTCCATAACCCAGACAAAATCATTACATCGAGAGAATGTAACAGAGAATCCATTTTGCATAAATATTTTTTCCAATACTTCAATTGTCGTATAATATTCTCTCAGTAAATCTTCAGCTAAGTTATGAAAGCCTCGTTCTCTTGATTTGTCTACCATTTCTAGGTGTGCTTGTTTTGACTCAAAAACAGTATCTGCAAAGACTATTTTATCACCTTTTTGAAGATAATTTCCATACTTAGCAACAGCAGTCCCTTTTTCTTCATCTGTTAAGTGATGAAACGCATACGTACTCACAATTGTGTTGATTTTTTCTTTTGGCCAAGAAAAATCAAGGAAGTCCCCGTCCGTAATCGAAATAGTGGATGGAAGCTTTTCTATTGCTTGTTCTCTCATGGGTATCGAAGGCTCAATTCCGATAACAGTTATACCTTTTTCAACGAATGTATTTGTAAGATTTCCTGTTCCTACCCCAAATTCTAAAACAGTACCTACGGAAAGCTCCACGACCGTTTCTAAGATTTGATCATAGTATTTAAATACATCTCTATATTCTTCATCATGCCCACTCACGGAGTCATCATAATTATCTGCCCAGCTTTCAAATAATTCAAGAAATTCTCTTCCCATGTTAGTTCACTCTCCAATTTACTTAATTCCTATATGTATACTATGAATAAAAGAAATAAGTGTTATAAATTTATCATATTTTATAGCCTCTTTCAATGGATATCCATTAGAAAAGAGCGAGCACACCGTTTTGCTAAGACATAGCAAATGAACTCATGCAATAGTGGCGCTCCTAGATGCTAAAAAGTAGGATTCAATTATACATCTCAAATAACTTTTAAAACATAACAAAAGGCTGCCAAGATATTTCGGCAGCCTTTTGTTATTATTCTGAGCTATCTTCAGTTTCTGTTGTTTCATTCGTATCAGAATCTCCTGTATACTCAAGTGGAACTTCATTTAATTGCTCTAGTCTTGATGGCTTCCAGCCTTCATTTTGGACCCATTCAATATAAACACGGTATACGGTTTTTTTATCCTTTGTGGACACTACTCCTTTTGCACTTTGTGCACTTCCATCATTGCCAACTCGCCACAAAATCCAATCTTGTTCATTAAGACCTGTTGCATACTGGAAGGCTTCAATCATTTCTTTCCAGTCCGCTGACTCAGCATCATAAACTGCTACATGAGGCTCAAGCTGCTCCGTTCCGACAGGCTTCCAAGATTCATTAACAATGGTTTGTTTCACATTAGGATCATTACTATTGTTTTCTACTGTTTCATTATCCTCTTCTGATGTTTCCCCGTTTTCATCTTCAACAACTTCTTTTGTATCTTCGTTACTTTCTTCATCGGCTGCTTCTTCTTTGGCTATTTCATCATCAGCTGCTGTAGTTTCTTCACTACCACCCTCAGAAGTTTCTCCCGCTAATTCAGATGAGGCGGGTTCGCTCTTTCCACCGAAAAATAGATTGTATGTAAAAAATGAAATGAATATAAATAGTAGAACAATACTTATATTTATAAGTTTATTAAATCTACGATTTTTTGCCCGTTTTTCAAAACGTGGTCCTTCATATAGATCTTTAAAATCAACCTGCATAGAAAAGTCCTCCTAAAAAAAACGATTTGCTTCTATTCTAGCATTGTTCTGATTTTACATGAAGGACTAATTTTATGAAAAATTCAAAGAGGGACTTTTTATCTACTTATTCATTACATCAACCATTTGATAATAAATATCATTTGTCATTGATTCGCTACCTGGGACATCTAATTCTACAACAACGAGGGCGTATTTAGGCTTTTTGGCAGGAAAGTAGCCAGTAAACCATTTATTTACTAATGATTGCCCCAATTCATTCTCTCTTCCTGTTTCTGCAGTACCTGACTTACCAGCCACTTCAGTCTCAAGTGCTTGAAATCTTCGACCTGTTCCTTTTTCATCTGTTACCACTCTTTGAAGTAATTGCTGTAGCTTCATTGCCGTATAAGGCGCAATGGAGTCACCCTCAATTTTCTGATCATTAAAAGAAAATAAGGTAGATCCGTTTTTATATAGAATCTTTGAAACTGCTTTTACTTGCTGCTTGTCTCCACCTCTAGCGATGGTTGCCATCATATTTGCAACAGCTAACGGAGTAACTCTTACTTCTTTTTGACCAATTGCCGTTTGACTTATCGCCTTATCTACTGACTTATCATTAGGATCACCCCAAATTTGTCCACTATTGTTTAAGGGAAGTTGGTCGAGTTCTTGAAAATGAAAGACATTTCCCTTCCATCCTACTGGTTGTATCAATCCTAGTTTTTCAGCAAATAGCTCAATAGACTCTGGCTTCACTTCTGTTAGCTCATTTGCTAATGTTGCAAAGGTATAATTACAGCTCTGTGCAAAGCTACTTTCAAAGTTTAGCTTTCCAAGCTGATGCAATTCATCGGTATCTCCATAAAGATCTAAATCACAATCAAACTGCCGCTCTGGTTCTATCATATTGTTTTCAATTGCAGCTGCTGCGATAACTGTTTTAAAAACTGAACCTGGAATTTGGGATTCTAGCATATAATTATGACCCCCACCATCCGTTGAGAAGGGATTACTGTGATTTAGGTTCGGCATACTGACCATTGAGAGAATCTCATTCGTTTCAATATCTAGAAGAACGAGGCCTCCTTTTTTCATTCCTGATTTTTCTATGATCTGTTCAGCCGTCTCTTGAATGGATTTATCAAGTGTTGTTTGAATAGAAATCGGATAATAGGGATTAGCAGGTGCTGTATATTTTACATCAATTCCAAATAATGGACCGCCTCGGTTGTCCACATGATACAGTAGCTTAGATTCTCCTTCTGGCAGCAAGAACTCATCAAAAACTCTTTGTAGCCCGATAATCCCTATAGGAGTATGAACGGAAAGCTTCCCTTCCTCTACTTTGTTTGCATATCTTTCAATCACTTGATCCTTATCCTGTCGAATGATTCCGATGAGATGCTCAGCGACTAATTCCTCCACCTTTGATTGCCGATAAACAGCAAACACTCCTGGTATTTTTAGTTCATTTATTTTTTCCATTTGGTTTATTGTCAAGGCAAGTGGCTTAGGAATACCAAAAACCACTGGTTCCTCTATTTCCTCAATCGTGTTTCTTACATCGTTTGATGGCACACCCAAAATAGATGCTAGCTCTTCCATTGGCCAATCCATATGCTTCAAAAAAGGAAAGAGTATGAGACTTGGGAAGTAGTCATGTGTTAATGGAGCTCCATTTCGATCAACAAACCGTCCTCTTCCTTGATCCAATACCATAACTTGTGTTCGTTGCCTCACACTTTCTTCAATTAGATTAACTTTACTTGAAGAAAAAGATTCCGTATGAAGCAATTGAATATCTGCTAAACGATAAATGAGCGCAACTAAAATTAAAAATGTGACTATGGCAAATGTAACAGCTCTCTTTTTTATAATCATAAAAAACACCTCGTCAACATTGTCGACGAGGTGAAGGAATTTTATAAGTTTTACATTATTTTATTGAAACAATTTTAACCTGCATATCCCCACCTGGAGTTTGCACTGTCACTTTGTCCCCTACTTGCTTACCAATTAAGCTTCTAGCAATTGGTGAATCATTCGAAATTTTCCCTTCAAACGGGTCAGCTTCTGCACTTCCTACAATGGTGTATGTTTCTTCATCGCCATTAGGTAATTCGGCAAATGTTACTGTTTTACCTAATGTTACTGTATTTGTATTATCATAGACTTCTTCAATAATCACTGCTTTGCGGATCATATTTTCAAGCAATAGTATACGTCCTTCAACAAATGCCTGCTCATCCTTTGCCGCATCATACTCCGAGTTTTCAGATAAATCTCCAAATCCACGCGCAGTTTTGATTCGCTCAACGATTTCTTTACGTTTAACCATTTTTAAATGTTCTAGCTCTTGTTCAATTTTTTCTTTACCCGCTTTTGTCATTGGGTATGTTTTATCTACTGCCATTGTTTTCACTCCTTCAATTGTTCAAAGCATCCTTATTTCTCAAGGTTTACTATGTAGTCCTTCAAACTAAAAAATTAATAATTGCCTCTAACTTCTACTTGGCTTTCTATCATATGAATACAACAGTAAGAGAATTCTTCTATATACTTTTATTTCACAAATGATGGTAGTTAGAGTCAGGATAAAGCCCACTCTACACCATCTTTTGTGAAAAAAACTTCATTACTTCAGCTTACTTTTTATCCATCATCATCTATGCTATTACAAAATGGCTTTTTCTTCAAGAATTGTTTGAATTTTTGTCACCATTAAATCAATTGCAACATAATTTTGTCCGCCCTCTGGAACAATAAGATCAGCATATCGCTTGGTTGGCTCAATAAATTGGTTATGCATAGGCCTCACAACCGAAACATATTGCTCTACAACAGAATCTAATGAACGTCCTCTTTCCTTAATATCCCGTAACATACGTCTAATAATTCGTATGTCAGCATCTGTGTCCACAAACAACTTGATGTCCATTAAGTTTCTTAGTCGTTCATCCTCTAAGACTAAAATACCTTCTAATATCACAACATCCTTTGGTTCGACATGGATGGTATCATTTGAACGAGTATGAAGCTTATAGTCGTAAACAGGTTTCTCAATAGGATTATATTGGAGAAGCTGCTGTATATGATCTAATAGCAGGTCATTATCAAATGCTAGTGGATGGTCATAATTCGTTTGAAGACGCTGCTTCATTGGCAAATGAGTTTGATCTTTATAATAATAATCCTGCTCAAGTAATAAAATAGAATGTCCTCTAAATTGTTCATAAATCGCTTTTGTTACACTCGTTTTTCCCGAGCCTGAACCACCAGCGATACCAATGACAATGGGCTTTCTCCCCATTTTCATTTCCCCTTTCGCATCATATTGTTAGGGAAAACGGGGCGATCAAGCTTTAATTTAACCACTTGTAACGGATGTCTTGCTGCATCAATTTCAATTCCGTCTTCATCCCAGATTGTTCCAACGACTTGCTTGAAATTCTCGATTTCTGGTCCGAAAAATTCTATTTCGTCCCCTGGTTTGAAGTAATTTCGTTGTTGTAAAGTTACAACATTGGACTCGATGTCAAAGTCAATGACAAGTCCTGCGAAGTCATAGGTTGTTTTCTTGCTATGATTTCCATACATTTGCTCTTTATACCCTGGTTCACTTTCGAAGAAGGCTGTAGCTGTTTCACGATTCGCACATTTATCAAGTTCTTCAATCCAACTTTGCTTTAATTCAAAGTTATCTGGGTCCGCACAATAAGCATCAATTACTTTACGATAGACACTAACTACAGTCGCAACATAATGAATGGACTTCATTCGGCCTTCAATTTTTAAGCTATCAATACCTACTTCAATCATTTTAGGAATGGATAAAAGCAAGTTTAAATCCTTAGGACTCATCGCAAAAGGTGCATCTTGTTCTAGGAAAAGGGGACTTTCTTCGTTTGAGTCTGTCATTGAATATAAATCATAGTCCCAGCGACATGATTGACAGCATCCACCGCGGTTCGAATCTCGTGCTGTCATATGATTACTTAATGTACAACGCCCTGAATAAGCAATACACATGGCACCATGGATAAACGTTTCAATCTCAATATCCACTTTTTCTTTCATTTCTTTAATTTCTTCATAGCTTGTTTCACGAGCAAGAACAACACGTTCTAAGCCTTCTTCTTTCCAAAATTGTACGGCCTTCCAGTTCGATAGAGATTGCTGAGTACTTAAATGGATTTCAAGTTTCGGCGCAGCACTTTTACAAGTCTCGATAATTAAAGGATCTGCCACAATAATACCGTGAACCCCAGCTTCTTGGATGCCCTTTAAATATTCATCGAGTCCACCAATATTTTCATTATGTGCATATATATTTGTTGTTACATAAATTTTGGCTCCATACTCACTAGCAAAGCGAACTCCCTCTGCCATTTCTTCAAAGGAGAAGTTGTCTGCATTTGAGCGTAACCCATATTCTTGACCGCCAATAAAAACAGCATCTGCACCATAACGGACTGCAATTTTCAGCTTCTCCAAGTTCCCTGCAGGTGCAAGAAGTTCGGGCTTTTTTGTGATTACACGTTTTCCATTTATGATCTTTGATAGTTGTCCAATTGCCATACTCTCTCCTCCTTTTCATTTACCTTGTATTTACGGTATTTAAAATGAACTTTTGGTGACTTTCTACCAATCCTTTACTTAATAAACTGTTTCTTTAAAAAAGAAACCTGTGTCTAAAGGACGATTGGATGGCTGAATATTTTCTATCGCTTCAAGAAATGCACCCTTCTGATCCTCATATGCGTCTCTGTCTTTGGCACACAAATCAATAGCAAGTCGATACATCCTCGTAACCTCTATTAAATACTCAGAGCTTTTTAGAATTCCGTCTATTTTTAAAGATTCAATGCCTGCATCAATCATTTCTTCTAGTTCATCAATAATGCAAATATCATTCGGACTCATAATGTGTGTTCCGTTTTCATCTTCAAAAATAGGGTACTTATTTTCTCTTTCTTTGTCATGTATGAACAAGCTTTTGTCTAGTTTTCTTTCTTCAATTTCCAAAGTTTTACCTTGGTATTCTAAATAGTTACCCACTAGAGAACGTTTTGATTGAAACATACAGGTCATACCATGAACTTGAACCTCTAATTCAACTTTTGCATGTTCATTCATTTCTAGGATTGCATCCATATTTATTTCTCTAGCAAGTACAGCCCTTTTCGCACCTTTTTCACCCCAATAGTTACAAGTAAACCAGTTAGTCGCTGTTGTTTCTGTGTTCCAATGTAGACGCATATGTGGAGCAGTCTCCTTCACTGCCATCAATACGGCGGGGTCTCCAAAAACAATGGCATCAGCCTTTACTTCGGCTAAAAAAGATATATAGTTTGAAAGTTCTTCTATCTTCTCATTATGAAAAACAGCATTCATTGCCACGTAGACTTTTTTACCTCTATTGTGAGCAAGTTCAATTGTTTGGGCTACTTCAGTACGTGAGAACTCACCAGCTAATCGCAAACCAAACCGCTGACTTCCAATCATTAGGCTATCAGCTCCAGCATCTAATAATGGAACTACATCCCAAACCGATGTCGGAGTAACTAATAATTCAGGCTTATTCATTCTGTTTCACCTCTTTGCTTACTTATCGCAATTCCATCTCCTATTGGCAAAATCGTAGTATCATAGGAAGTATTTTGCATGAGCCAATCGTTATAGCCTTGTATCCTTTTCACAAGGTTTTTCGTCCGTTTATTGTCACTTGTGTTTACAGCAACAAGACCTTTAAATAAGACGTTATCTGAAATAACCACGCCGTTTTTTTGAAGCAATGGCTCAAATTTCTCAAAAAACTTAGTATACTGACCTTTTGCCGCATCAATAAAAATAACATCAAAGGATTGCTGAAGATTTACCTCTAATGCGTCTCCTAAGATGACTTCTACTTGATCTTTGATATTAGCTCTTTCAATATAATAAAGCGCTTTTTGATAGCGCTCTTCATCACGTTCTATCGTCACTACCTTAACATTAGGAATGGCTTTCACCATTCGAATGGAAGAGTAGCCTATGGCTGTACCAATTTCTAGTATACTTACCGGCTGAATCAGCCTTAATAGCTGCAATAATGCTTCTATTCCAATCAATTCCATAATGGGTACACTATGTTCTTTCGCATAATTCTCCATTTCCATAATCAACGGTTCACGTTCTGGTATTAAAGAGTGTAAATAATCTTGAATTTCAGATGGTACCATCGCTTTATGCCTCCACCTCTATACAACTCGATATATTTTACCACAAAGGTTAAGGGAATGCGAGTACAATCGCATTCCCTACTTTATGTGTAATTTAATTAATATGCTTTGCTTTTTCTCGATTATGCTGTTCCAACGTTTCTGTAAAGATTACTTCTCCGTCCTTTGCTGCTAAGAAATAGAGGAAATTCGTTTCAGCTGGCGCAAGAGCAGCTTTAATCGACATTTCACCAGCATTTGCGATTGGCCCGACAGGCAACCCTTGGATTACATACGTATTATAAGGCGATTCAATCTCTAAATCCTCATATAAAACTCGATCTTTATGCTCACCAAGTGCATATAGAACAGTTGGATCTGTTTGAAGTGGCATATTAGCCTTTATTCGATTATAGAAAACGCTTGATATCTTTTCACGGTCCGTTTTTTCAGTAGCCTCTTCTTCAATTAAGGATGCGAATGTTAACAGCTCGTGAGGTGTTTGAGGAGCAATTTCCGTTCCACCAATCCCTTCCTGATAAGAAAGGAGTACTTTGTCTGTTTTATCTAACATCGTTTCTATGATTTCTTCAATAGATGGCTTTTCAGTATAAAATGAATAGGTAGCTGGGAATAAATATCCCTCAAGTGGATAACGAATCTCACTGTTTAAGACCTCATCCGTAATCAATGAAGGGTACTTCATCATCAATTCTTCAATATATACCTTGTCATTTATTTTGTTTAAAAGTTCTTCTTCTGTATAGCCGGTTTTACCAGAAATAATCTTAACCATTTCTACCAATTGCTTCCCCTCTGGAATGGTCAAGGAAAAAATAGCATCTTGAAGAATTTTACCTGTTTTCAAGCTTGCGATAATTTCTTCAAATGTCATAGATTGGTTTAGTACGTAGTCACCCGCCATGAAACCGGATTCATTCTTGAATTTTACAAAATAACGAAATACTTTTCCATCTTTGATCACTTTATTCTCTTGAAGTATGGATGCTATCTTCGTTGTAGATGATCCGATAGGAACAGTAATCTCAATTGGTTTCTTATTAGTAAGATCAACTGGCTGTAAAGCAGACTTTATATAGGAATACCCAAAAGCAGCTCCAGCACCTAGTGAAATAAAAATAATAAGAGACGTAATAAGTACTATTCTTCGAACTAGTTTTGCTTCCTTATGCTTCTCAAGAAGCTTTTCTTTAAATTCATCTATATTTGATTCTGAACCGATGGAAGTCATCGGGTGTCCCCTCCCCTCAACGGAACTATTATACTACATTTTCCACCTTATTCGTCAAATAATAACAAAAATTATAAAGTGGAAGCGCCCGTTTAGCCATGGCATAGCTAATGTTCTCAAGTCATAAAGGCGCTTTTTTGGCTTGAGGTTATTTGACCTCAGGCGGGCCAGCGCTGGAACTGGTTTCAAAAACTAAATACAGCGAACTAATTATTTTAGTTAGTTGCAATAAAAAAAACGAGCAGATACGCTCGTTTATTACTTTTACTCTTCGCCTTCTTCTTCTTCTTCTTCATCAAGGAATGTATTTAGCATTTCTTCAATTAAATCCCATTCTTCTTCTGTTTCGATTGGAGATAAATCTCCTTCTTCTGTTTCACCTTGTTCGAAGCTTGATGCATGAATTTCAATTTCTTCCTCATCGTCTTCGTCTGCCCCGACTGGATAATATAGAACATAAGATTTTTTGAATTGGTCAGAATCGAAAGTAAAGAGAACCTCACATAATTGTTCATTTCCTTCTTCGTCAATCACTGTAATTTGCTTTTCATCGTGTGTCATTTACGTTCACCTCATAAGTTTATTAGTATTTACTATCTAAATAGCCTTGTAGAATAACGGATGCAGCCAGCTTATCGATGACTTTTTTCCGTTTCTTCCGGCTTACATCAGCTGAAATTAGGATACGCTCTGCAGCCATTGTTGATAAACGCTCATCCCATAATTGAACAGGCAGTTGAAAGGTTTCTGCTGCTAACTCTGCAAATTTTTGACAAGCAACAGCACGAGGTCCAATGGTTGCGTTCATATTTTTCGGTAGTCCGACAACAATGGTATCAACACCATATTCGTCAATTATTTCTTTAAGACGCTTAAAACCTAATTCATTTCTTTCTTCGTCTATCTTGATTGTCTCTAGCCCTTGGGCAGTCCAACCCATTTCGTCACTAATTGCAACGCCAACTGTCTTTGTACCAACATCTAACCCTAGAATTCTCATATGATACTCCATGTCGTCTTTTTTTTAGCTTTTGCAAAAAGAGAAAACTAACCTTTTCTATTAGCAAGATAAGACTTCACAAGTTCTTCAATTAACTCATCTCGTTCTAGCTTTCTAATAATGTTGCGGGCATCGTTGTGTCTTGGAATATAAGCAGGATCACCGGATAATAAATACCCAACAATTTGATTAATGGGATTATATCCTTTCTCTTGGAGAGCTTCGTACACTTTAAAGAGTACGTCATCCACTTTTATATCCAATTGCTCCTCTTGAAAATTAAATTTCATCGTTTTATCAAAAGAGCTCATGTTTACACCTCACTCTCACGCAAATGCTTGTCAACATTTACCTACATTGTACACTAAAGCATAGTGATAATAAAGTAATCCATAAAAAATATGTATAACTATGTCTTACAGTAAGAAACACCATGAGGAATGATAAGCATTCCTCATGGCTAAAAGAGTAGTATATCCTAAATTGAACGTACCCATTCATCAACATAGGATAGAGCTTCTTCTAACTGGTTCGGATTTTTCCCACCAGCCTGTGCCATATCAGGACGCCCTCCACCTGAACCACCACAACGAGTAGCCACTTCTTTAATCAGTTTGCCAGCATGGTATCCTTTTGAAAGTAAATCCTCAGTGACTCCAGCTAATATATTCACCTTATCTTCACCCGAAATGGAGCCAAGGATAATGACACCAGAACCGATTTTAGCCTTCAGCTCATCAACCATTGATCGTAAATTATTCATATCTGTTGCATTTACTTTACTTGCTAACACCTTTATCCCGTTAATCTCTTTTACCTGGTTCATTAAACTAGATGCCTCAATATTGCCTAGTTTAGCTGATAACGACTCATTTTCACGTTGAAGTTGTCTTAGCTCAAGTTGAATGGATTCTATTCGGTTTAAGATGTCTTTTGGATTGGCTTTAAGTTTTACTGAAGCAGCTTGCAAAAGATTGATTTGATCATACATCACTGTGTATGCCCCTTGACCCGTTACAGCTTCAATTCGTCTCGTTCCTGCTCCAATTCCTGATTCTGATAAGATCTTGAATAATCCAATTACTGCCGTATTTGGAACGTGGCAGCCTCCACATAGTTCTAAGCTGAAATCTCCTACCTTAACAACACGGACGATGTCTCCATATTTTTCTCCGAAAAGAGCCATTGCCCCCATTTTCTTAGCTTCATCAATGGACCGACTCATACTATCAACTTGAATACTCTCCCAAATCTTCCCGTTCACTATAGCCTCGATTTTCTCTAACTCTTCTTCTTTCACCTGTCCGAAGTGAGAAAAGTCGAAACGCAATCGATCTTGTGTAACTAAAGAGCCTGCTTGGTTCACATGACTTCCTAGTACGTCTTTTAGAGCCTGGTGTAAAAGATGTGTCGCTGTATGATTCTTGATAATTTGTGTTCTTAAATCATGATCAATAAGAGCATTTACTTCCATCCCTTTTTGGAGTATTCCCTCTTCAACATACACATGATGCAAATGCTGGCCATTAGGAGCCTTTTGGACATCCTTAACTAGTACCTTAACTCCGTTGCCTAGTAGATAGCCAGAGTCTGCAATTTGTCCGCCGCTCTCTGCGTAAAAAGGTGTGGAGCTTACTACAATCTGCCCTTCTTCACCAGCAGTTAGCTCGCTCACAAATTCATTCCCTTTTACTAAAACAAGAATTTCTGTCTTGTTTTCAGGCCGATTATATCCGATAAATTCACTCTCTACCTTAATATCTCCTAGCACACCACCTTGTACTTGCATAGAGCCTGTATCCTGTCTTGCTGCTCTTGCACGATCACGCTGGTTTTTCATTTCCGCTTCAAATCCATCATGATCCACTTTCATACCTTCATCCTCAGCATATTCCTCTGTTAGTTCAACTGGGAACCCGAATGTGTCATAAAGGCGGAATACATCTATTCCAGGAATGGTTGATGAATTTTGTTCCTTTTGAGACTTTATTACTGAAGAAAGTATAGCTAGACCATCATTTAATGTTTCATGAAAGCGTTCTTCTTCATTCTTCATGACCTTCTGAATAAAGTCTGTTTTTTCTTTTACTTGTGGGTAGAAATCGACCATAATGTCCGCAACAACTGGAACGAGTTCAACCATAAATGGACGATGAATATTTAGCTGTTTAGCATAACGGACAGCTCTTCTTAGTAACCGACGTAATACATATCCTCTTCCTTCATTTGAAGGGAGTGCGCCATCACCAACAGCAAACGTAACCGTCCGAACATGATCAGCAATGACCTTAAAAGCGATATCCTTTTCCGATGATTCTCCATACTCTTGACCCGAAATTCTTTCTGTCGCTTCAATGATGGGTATAAATAAATCGGTATCAAAATTAGTTGGAACATTCTGAATCACGGAACACATTCGCTCGAGTCCCATTCCTGTATCAATATTCTTCTTTGGCAGTGGTGTATAAGTTCCATCAGGATTATGATTAAATTCCGAAAACACGAGATTCCATACCTCTAGATAGCGCTCATTTTCTCCACCCGGATACAATTCAGTATCAGAGGGGTCTTTCCCGTATGATTCACCGCGATCATAGAAAATCTCAGTGTTTGGACCACTCGGCCCCTCTCCAATATCCCAATAGTTCCCCTCTAAACGTATAATACGTTCTTTAGGAACACCGATATCTTCTACCCAAATTTTATACGCCTCTTCATCTTCAGGATGAATCGTAACAGATAGCTTTTCTGGATCAAATCCAATCCAATCTTCGCTAGTGAGGAACTCCCAAGCCCAATGTATAGCTTCCTTTTTAAAATAATCACCTATGGAGAAGTTACCAAGCATTTCAAAAAATGTATGGTGACGTGCTGTTTTACCTACGTTTTCAATATCATTAGTTCTAATCGATTTCTGCGCATTACAAATTCGTGGATTTTCAGGGATTACCCGGCCATCAAAGTATTTCTTCAAGGTAGCCACTCCACTATTTATCCAAAGTAAGGATGGATCTTCATGTGGCACTAAAGGTCTACTAGGTTCTACTGCATGACCCTTTTCTTTAAAAAAGTCTAAAAATAATTGTCTTACTTGAGCTGACGTCAGGCTTTTCATCATTTTCTTCCTCCTACCATTCTCTTAAAAAACAAAAAACTCCCGTCACTGTATAAATACAGGGACGAGAGTAAACTCGCGGTACCACCCTAATTATGACCACGATAAACGTGAATCATCACCTCAGACTCCTGTAACGTAGAAGATACGGCAGGCTTTAACCTGCACTCTGGATTAGCGTTCAATTACTCTTCACCCTAGAATTCCTTTCAGCTAAGGGAATTCCTCTCTTATAGGTGGGCTGCAATTTACTCATTCCTTCATGGATTTTCCAATTATTTTATCATGCAACAATTATAGACAAGGAATTTCCTTTTGTCAATGCTTTGAGAAATGTGCCTTAGCATGTAGTAAGGTAACTTTTACAATGGCTAAGGTTGGAACAGCAAAAATTAATCCAACGATTCCACTTAATTCACCACCAGCAAGTAATGCAAACATAATAAAGACTGGATGCATATGTAAACTCCTACCCACAATAAGGGGAGAAAGCAAGTTTCCTTCAATAAACTGCAAGGTGAAAATCAAGACAACCACCCATAAAACCATTTTCCCTGGCATGGTTATGGCGATTAATACAGCAGGCACTGCCCCTATGACAGGTCCAAAATACGGGATAACATTAGTTATACCAATGATTGTGCCGAGAAGTAGAGGATAGTTCATCTTCATAAACCAAAAGCCGATGCTTGCAAGCAATCCAATAATTGAACAGACTAAGAGTTGTCCTCTTATATAACCCCCAAGTGATTGGTCGATATCCTTTAAGAATCGAATTCCTGATCGTCTAAACCGTCTCGGTGTCAAATACCATGCGGTCTTTTTTATCAATTCATAGTCTTTAAGCATATAAAACACAATAAACGGAATCAGAGCTATTATTAAAATATAATTAATAATTCCTTTTAGCGTATTGATTACACTAGCAAGAGAAGCGGCTATTCCCTCTTCTACTGAGATTAGTGACTGTTCAATTCTTTCGTGCAATCCATCTGGTAATTGTTGTGATTGCTCATGAATCATATGTGACCAGCCTCGGTATTTTTCAAATAAAAAAGGTACAGTATTACCGAACTCCTTAATTTGAATTAAGATTTGAGGAATCCCTTTATAAATAGCGAAGGCTAGTCCACCAAAAAACAAGGAATATATGATTAAAATAGCCACTAGCCTTGGAATTCTTTTCGAATGGATTTTTTCAACGAGAGGATGCAGTAAATAAGTGATAAAGGTTGCAATTAAGAAAGGTATTAGAATAGCTATGATCACGTGTAATATCGGACTCCAAAGTGGTTCTAACTTGCTAAATACGTATATGCACAATAGAGCAATTAATATAGCTAGTAATCGAAATAGCCAATTAGAATTGATTTTCTTCACAAATTTAGCCTCCCTTGCTTAATTTGGTACGTATTAGAAGGAATTATTCATTTTTTTGTTTTACTTAAAGGGAGGAGGATTTCAGTATGTTTCATTCGTACGAAGTGATTTACTTGTGCCGAACATTTTCGCACATTTATTTTGGTTTTCGATCATAAATCTTGATTTTCGATCATAAATCTTGGTTTTGCCAAAACCACTAAAATTGAGCAATGTAAAAGTGGAAAATTACTTATTTGACCCTAAAAAAAGAATCCCCCAAAGGAGGATTCTTGGACGATTACATCATTTTCGAAACTCTTTTTCGGAGCTTTTTCATGGTTCTACTCGACATCATGTCATTTTGCTGTGCCATGCGATAGGCATATGCACCCACACCTAAAGCGATAAGTGATGTCATTGCTTTATTCATGCTAAATCACTCCTAAGTTGTAGTTACATTCCAATAATTCGTTCTTCTTCACCGAATAAATCATCTAACGAACTTAACGTACCATCTTCTTCAACTTGATGAACATTCATCATCCCATTTGAGATGGAAAGTTCTATAAAGCAATTCCAGCAGTAGTATTGATTTACTCCGATTTTGCCAATATCTTTACTCTTACAATTTGGGCATTGCACGATTTAAGGGCCTCCTAAGTCACTAATCAAGATCGATTAGAATAATATCTTCGCCATATTGAAGGGGAGTGTTTGACTTGATCACTCGCTTTCCTTCTGATAGATCAGCAAAGAAACCAACTGATACTTCATACCCTAAAATCGTGCCCAAATTTTCGTCAAAATATACGTCTTCTACTATTCCTAATTTCTCACCTTCGGCTGTATAGATGAGCTGTCCTAACAAACCATGCTGATGACATAGGTAATGACTAGATTTATCAAATCCTGTATGTTGAACTTGAAAATCATTAATCATAACCCCATCTTGACCAAAGGAAAGCACATTTTGAACGGGTATGTGGCGATCTCGTCCGAAAAGGCCTTTTACATCTACAACAATTGCTTGTATCATTCCATCACTTGAGAGTTGTAAGTCATCAATAACCCCTAAAGCTTTTCCTGTTTTCGAGTTATACACTGGTAATCCCTTTAATAGAGTAAACGTCCGCAAAAGCACCCCACCTTTTTCGAACATTTATATGTTTTGTTTTAATCCATAAAGTCATACGGAGAAACGTTTTCCATTGCCATTCGTTCAGCATTTACAGACATTTCTCCGACTGACGCTTCTTGATGTTGATCAGAGGAGTTCCCCTGTGACCCTGTCATACGCTCTGTTAAAGTCGTTTGGCGTTTGTTATCTTCAGTCCTCTGAATTCCTTGTAACAAAGTATCTTCTTCTCCGCACAAAATGAGAAAATCCTTACTCCTTGTGATTGCCGTATAAATCAAATTTCGTCGTAGCATACGATAATAGCTTTTAACCACTGGGAAAATGACAATTGGAAATTCACTACCTTGTGACTTATGGACTGAACAACAGTATGCATGGGTAATTTGTGTTAAATCTTGTTTTTTATAGGTAACTTCTGTATTCTCAAAACGTAGAACGAGCTGGTCTTCCTTTTCGGTATTTTCCTTAGCGAAAAATATGGAAACAATCTCACCCATATCACCATTAAACACATTTTTCTCTGGCTGATTGACTAACTGCAGCACTTTATCTCCAACTCTGTAGACCTTGTCACCAAATGCCATCTCTCTTTTCTGATCAGACTTTGGATTAAACAAGGATTGGAGTTCTAAGTTAAGATTATCAATTCCAGCAGGACCACGGTACATTGGTGCTAGCACTTGAATATCTTTGGCTACGAAGCCCTTTTTCATAGCGTTCGCACAAACCTTTTTCACTACATCAATTACTTGGAATTGGTTACACTTTAGAAAAGAGCGGTCTGCTTTGGGAGAAATTAGGTCTTTGGGTAAGGTACCTTTTTTTATTTCATGTGCCAGTTCAATTATAGTCGAGTCCTCAGATTGCCTAAAAATATCAATTAAACGAACAGTTGGAATAGTATCGGAATCCAGTAGATCCTTCAGCACTTGCCCTGGTCCAACAGAAGGGAGCTGATCCTCGTCTCCAACAAAAATAACTTGAATACCCGATGGTAAAGATTTAAACAGTTGATTGGCTAACCAAATATCAACCATAGAAACCTCGTCCACAATGAGCAGCTTTCCTTCAACTGGATTATCTTCATCGTGTTCAAATCCATCGGATCCATTCCAACCGAGTAACCGGTGGATCGTAACAGCAGGTAGTCCTGTTGATTCATGCATTCTCTTTGCTGCTCTTCCAGTTGGAGCAACTAATAAAAATGGAAATGGTTCTTCTTTTTTATAATCACCCGGTTCTAGTGAGCAACCGTGAAGTTCAGCATATAGTTCAACAATCCCTTTGATGACAGTCGTTTTACCCGTACCAGGTCCACCTGTTAGCAGCAACATAGGTGAAGAAAGTGCTTTTTGTATTGCATCCTGTTGAGAAGGTGCATATTGCACTTTTAACCGTTCTTCGAGAGCTCCGAGTGCAAGTAGAAATTCTGATTCCGGAAACTGATCCGTGTATTCATCCTGATCTATAATCTTTTTTATACTCCTAACAAAACCCTTTTCAGCAAAGTAGAGGGATGGTAGGTAGTACCCATCGTTCTCCATAACTAATTTACTTTCCTCAACTAATTCTTTTAATCCATCTGTAATTTCCATTATGTCAATAATGGTAGATTGATGAGTTTCCAACAGTTGCTTCACTTGATCAACTAGCTGCTCGTCTTTGACATACACATGACCTTCTTGCATACAAAACTGTTCTATTATGTATAAACAACCTGCTTTTATTCGGTCAGGGTGACTTCCCGTGATTCCAATTACTTTTCCTAAATCATCTGCTTTTGAAAAACCGATCCCTTCAACCTCTGCGATAAGTTGGTACGGGTTTTTTTTAAGGATTTCTAATGTTTGATCACGGTATTTTTGGTAGATCTTCATTGAAAGTTGGGGACCAAATCCGTATTGATTTAGGTGGATCATTACTTGTTCTAATCCTTGATGCTGCAGTAGCGTTTGTGAAAGTTCTCGTGCTTTCTCAACAGATAGCTGAGGAATATTCTTTAGTACATCAGGATTATTCATGATTTTGGTTATGGCACCTTCTCCAAGTGCTTCAACAATTTTCTCAGCTGTCTTTTTTCCGATTCCTTTAAATAAATCGCTCGATAAATATTGAATAACACCCTGCTCTGTTTTAGGCATTTCCTTCCTAAAGTGATTCACATGATACTGAACACCAAACTTAGGATGGTCCTTAAACATTCCAAAAAACGTATACGTTTCATGCTCTTGAAGGGCAGGGAAGTAGCCTGTTACAATAGCCTCTTTATCTTCATAATTTTCATTTGTTTCTTCAATCTTTATCCTGATCACAGTATATAAATTAGTTACGTTATGAAAAATAGTCACAATTGGATAGCCTTTTAAATATTTTTCAGGCTCAGTTGTCAAGTTCTTCCCTCCCCTCATCACCTTTTTATTCTAATTATCTAACTCTTGCTCCAATAGTTGTTTTCCGTGGATCGCCATATCATGGTTGGGACTGAGCTCAAGTGTTTTAGTAAACATGTCTAAGGCGCTTTTTGCATCATCCTTGTAGACATAGGCAACACCTAAATTAAAGTAAACGTCTGCATTATCAACATTTCTCTCTGTTAATTCTTCAAATTGTTGAATGGCTTCATCAACTAATTCCAGCTGTGCTAAGCATAATCCATACTGAAACTTAGCCTCGTCGTCCTCACCATTAAGCTCCACAGACCTCTGTAGATAAGGCAAAGCATGCTTAAATAAGTCTTGCTCTAAATATGTAACTCCTAGCATAAAAAAGACATCTGCATTGTCTAAGCCTTTTTCTACCGCCTTAGAAAAATGGTCGGCTGCTGCTGGGAAATCCTGAAGCTCAAAATAAATATTGGCCGCACTGTAGTAGGCAGTTGCCAGGTCTTCGTCAAGTTCCATTGCTCTTTTATAAAACGCTAACGCTTTCTCCGTTTCACCAATAGCCGCCAATAAGTTACCAAAATTAACATTCACGATTGGATCCTTAGGGTTTTCCTCTAAAGCCTCTGTAAACACTTTCGCTGCCTCTTCTAGTTTTCCTTCTTGCATAAGTTGAATGCCTAGTTTATTTTGATCTGTCATCATATTCACCCTTTCTTCTTAAGTAAGAAGACCTCAAGCCAATACGGCTGAGGTTTCATTACACATACCAAATTAGTTCAGAATTCCTAAATACATCATCAATGGTGCCGCCACCTAAGCATTCATCCCCTTGATAAAAGACAACTGCTTGTCCAGGTGTCACTGCTCGAACAGGTTGATCAAAAACGATTCGAACTGTATTTTCATTTACATATTTCACAGTAACCCCATGATCTTCTTGGCGATATCTGAATTTTGCTGTGCATTTTAAATCTGCCATAGAGTGGGTATTCGAAACCCAGCTAATATTTGTTGCCGTAATTTCATCGGAATATAATAATTCATTGTGAAAGCCTTGCTCCACATAAAGAATATTTTTGTCTAAATCTTTACCAACAACAAACCATGGATCACCACTACCGCCAATTCCAAGGCCTTGACGCTGTCCAATTGTGTAATACATTAAGCCATCATGTTTCCCTTTCACTTCACCTGATAAAGATTGCATGACACCAGGTTGTGCAGGTAAATATTGACCTAAGAACTCCTTGAAGTTTCGTTCACCGATAAAACAAATACCTGTACTATCCTTTTTATGAGCTGTGGCTAATCCCGCCCTTTTGGCAATTTCTCGGACCTCTGGCTTTGGTAAATCACCTAACGGAAACATAACCTTAGATAATTGATCTTGTCCCAATTGATTTAAAAAATAGGTTTGGTCTTTATTTTGATCGAGTGCACGGAGCATCTTATACTCTCCATCTTGAAAACACACCTTGGCATAATGACCCGTCGCCAAATAATCAGCACCTAAATCTAGTGCATGCTCTAGAAATGCCTTAAATTTAATTTCCTTGTTACACATAACATCTGGATTTGGTGTGCGACCACCTTTGTATTCATCTAAAAAGTAAGTAAATACCTTTTCCCAGTATTGTTTTTCAAAGTTCACTGCATAGTAAGGAATACCAATTTGATTACATACCCGGATAACATCATCGTAATCTTCTGTAGCCGTACACACGCCGAAGTCATCCGTGTCATCCCAGTTTTTCATGAAAATACCGATTACATCATATCCTTGCTCTTTTAAAAGAAGAGCTGCAACACTCGAATCGACTCCACCTGACATACCGACGATTACTCTTGTTTCACTTGGTGTCTTAGCTGTCACGCTAGTCACCTCCTTGTTATTCGTTGGACAATTTTCACTGTCTCCATTGCCACTGTTTGTATTTGTTCGTGTGTATTCCCTAACCCAAAGCTATATCGAATGGATGATTTACTTCTGTCTGATTGGCTACCATACATCGCACAAAGTACGTGAGAAGGTTCAATCGATCCTGCTGTACATGCTGACCCGCTCGAAGCAGCAATTCCTGCTATATCTAGATTGGCAAGAAAGGATTCTACGTTAATTCCTGGGAAATGAATATTAAGGATGTGCGGAAGACACCTATTTGGATTTCCATTTACGGAATACTCAATGTCATTTTCGGAAAATGTTTTAAAGAAGATTTGTTTGTACTGATCATACTGGTTGCTTCGCGATTCCATCTCCAATTGTGAGATTTGACTGGCATGCATTAGACCAACAATCGCAGGAACATTCTCTGTTCCTGCACGCCTTTTTCGTTCTTGCTCTCCACCAAATGTAACAGAGGAGATCCTTGTGCCTTCTCTTACATATAAGAAACCAATACCCTTTGGTCCATTAATTTTATGACCAGAGATGGATAGCGAATCCACCTTTACTACATTAACGTCTATAGGAATAGCCCCAAAAGCCTGGACTGCATCCGTGTGAAGGTAAGCTTGATGGTTTTCTATCATTTCAGCAATCTCTATAAGGGGTTGTACGGATCCAACTTCATTATTGCCAAGCATAATCGTAGCCAAGATTGTATCCTCTTTAAGAGCATTTTGAAAATCTTGTGTATTGATGACACCATTTTCATTAACAGGCAAATAGGTTACCTCAAATCCAATCCTTTCAAGGTAACGGCATGTGTGCAATACAGCATGATGCTCAATTTCTGTTGTAATAATATGTTTTCCCTTGTCTTTATTGGTCATTGCAATACCTAAAATGGCTAGATTATCTGCCTCAGTTCCCCCGCTAGTAAAGATGATTTCGCTTTCCTTTGCTCCTATCGAGCCAGCAATGGTTGCTCTTGCTGCGTCAATTACTTGTCTACTTTTCCGCCCGAAGGAGTGAATACTAGATGGATTTCCAAAGATCGATGTCATGGTGACAATCATTTGCTCCGCAACGGCCGGATGAACAGGTGAGGTTGCAGCATGATCTACGTATATGGACTGTTTCATTGTTTCACTCCTTCCATTTTTATTACGATTCATTGTTACTTAAATATAAAACATGTAACCATCTTGATCATCATCCGTGTAGTTAGCTAGGTCCTCTAATGTCGTGTTATCCAACACTTCTTTTACAGCATCTCGAATTCGAATCCATAACGCCCGCTTTGCAGGTTCTTCATCATCCATCACTTCGACCACGCTAATTGGCCCCTCTAATACTCGGATGACATCACCAGAAGTGATAGCAGAAGGTTCTTTTGCGAGTAAATATCCCCCATATGCCCCCCTTATACTTTTGACAAGTCCCGCATTTCGTAAAGGTGAAATTAGCTGCTCTAAATAATGCTCCGATAAATCATGAGTCTGGGCAATTGATTTTAGGGAAATAGGCCCCTCCCCATTTTGTTTAGCCAACTCAATCATTATGGTTAAACCGTATCTTCCCTTAGTAGAAATTTTCAATTCATACACTCCTCCCTTCATGTAACTAAAAGACTACAAGATATTCAAAATTGGTGACTGAGCAAATCATTATTCTCCCATTTGAATTTCAGGTGTTATGGAAGTTTCAATATGTTTAGGTGTCATTAATTTGTTAGCTAATTTTTCGCATTGCGGCAAAGTAAACCCAACGATAGGGCCAATTGAGAAACAGAAAATAAAGGTTCCTATAAACACAGGTCCATCTAATAAAAATCCAATCGATAATACGACAACCTCCATCGCACCACGAATATGTTGCACTTTCCAACCTGTTTTTTTTGTTAGCACGAGCATCAATGTGTCCCGAGGTCCTGCTCCACATTTTGCTGAGATATATAACCCAATCCCATAGCCAATAATTATAATTCCGACGATAAGCATGACAATTTTCTCAAAGTTGCTTTGAGGAGTTTGGATGAAGGATAGCATCATAAATAAATCAATAAAGACTCCCACTAATACCATATTGAAAAAAGCACCGAGCTGAGGCCATTCTTTAGCCAGAATACTTGTTGCAAAAAGGACAAAGAAGCCAGCGATAATGGACCAGGTACCAATTGAGAGACCTAACTGTTTATAGAGACCAATATGAAGAACATCCCACGGGGCACTGCCAATATCTGCTTTGATCATTAACACAATACCAAACGCCATTACGACTAAACCCACTAAGAAAATGGACCATTTGGTGACTAAAAAGGGGACACGGTTTCTCAACTCATATTTCATCCTCTGAACCTTCTCTCATCTCGTCTTGGATGTTTTCTCTATTTGTTTCAATAAATGGATTGGTCATATAACATAAAGAATTATAGCATAATTCTTTAGTTGTTAACATTTTTACAGCTTGAAAAACAATGGTATGATGATGAATATTACGACTAGGAGAGATTTCATGAATTTGCAACCACTTGCATTTAGGATGCGCCCAACGACCATTGAAGAGGTTATAGGTCAAGAACATTTAGTAGGAGAAGGAAAAATCATTCAGAGGATGGTTAAAGCAGAGCATATCACCTCCATGATTCTTTATGGACCACCAGGTGTTGGTAAAACGTCAATAGCAAGAGCCATTGCAGGTAGCACAAAAACTCCCTTTAGAATGCTAAATGCTGTTGTCAATAATAAAAAAGATATGGAAATTGCTGTTGAAGAAGCAAAAATGTCTGGTAAGTTGATTTTAATATTAGACGAAGTTCATCGTTTAGATAAAGCAAAACAAGACTTCTTATTACCACACTTAGAGCGAGGACTCATTACTTTAATTGGTGCAACGACAAGCAATCCATTTCATAGCATAAACCCTGCGATTAGAAGTAGAAGCCAATTATTCGAACTAAAGCCACTTACTCCTGAACATATTTCTCAACTAATCCTTCGGGCATTGTCAAATCGGGAGAAAGGATTAGGTGCTCATCAAGTAACTCTCACAGATGAAGCCTTACAACATTTAGCTTTTTCCTCAAATGGTGATACAAGGGCTGCTTTAAATGCACTTGAATTAGCTGTCCTATCAACAGAAGTAATTGGAGAAAATCAGGTACATATTAATTTACCCATTATTGAAGAGTGCTTGCAATCGAAGAGATTCCAATATGATAAAGACGGTGACGGCCATTATGACGTTTTATCAGCTTTTCAAAAATCCATTCGAGGTAGTGATGTGAATGCTGATATCTTAAAGTTAAATTTGATAAAAAATATCTATTTCCCTAAAGAATAGGATTATCTTAATTTTTATCACTTTAAAATGATAAAAAATCCGTTCATTTATATAATAGAAGGAATTTACTACATCAATTATTACTTTTGTAGTAGAAGGATGTTGTTAATGTTGTTGTACCAAATTTTCCGAGTATTGTTACAAGTAAAATAAAAAACACGATAAACAAGTTAGGAAAACAGGTTCATCGTGTCTGCTATAGTGTTAAAATATTACTTTTGTTTTTTCTTTAAACTCTTTCTTAAAGCTCTTTCTTGTTCTCTACGATCCCTACGCCCAATCCTATTTCTCCCTGAAGTCGGTTCCCTTATTAATTCGTATTCACTTGGCCCTACTTGACTAAATCGGTTTGCAGGAACATTATCAGGTTCCATTTCTATCCCATGCAATATGACCTTCTTATCATCTGGAATAGATAAATCATAAGATGTATCTAAAAATTAATTACCACTTTTATGGCTCTTTTAATTATGTTGATGATTTTACCAAGCAATTCATTTGCATCCCATAATCATGAACATGAAGTCGAAAGCACTGACTAGTAGTGATAAAGATAAAGATAAAATTAAAGATAAAGATAAAGATAATATTGTCGAAGCTCTATACATACCTTGTCCTTGGGGCGGGAGACACACTATGTCTGGAAGAGGATCCTCTGGTAAAATAGTTCGAGATGGGCAAGTTGTGCTTAATTATGCACATATATTTCAATGTAGTAAATGTAAAGAACTCAACTTTCGCACCTTAATTATTCACTTCGAAGAAGTACCGCTAAAGCTTTATACCGTCTAAACTACATAGCTTGACAACTAGTTAAGACATGAAAAAACACCTCATTCTTTGGTATAATGGAATTTGCTGAAATACCAATACCACAAAGAAGAGGTGCTTTCTCTATGATAAAGGATTAAGTGGAAAAGAATCAACTACCAGAAGAAATTTCAACTGTATTTCGAGAACTTAAAATAACAAAACATCTTCGCAATGCAGGGATTCATAAGAATTTTGGTTTTTCATCTACCTATTTATTCACCCTTGTTTTTAGTTTGATTTTCTATCACAAAAATTGGTTTACTCTTGTTACATCGAAAAGAAGCGATTGTTTTCCTGGTAAAGATGCTGTCTACCGTTTCTTAAATCAATCTACTTTTGCTTGGAGACGTTTCCTCTTGTCTATCAGTTCAACTACCATTCAAAGAGTTAGTATGTTGACTACTCATGATCGACCAAAGGTGTTCATCATCGATGACTCTACCTATGATCGGAACCGTAGTAAAAAAGTAGAGTATTTGATTCTGGATATCTAACAAATCCGATTTGTAAAGGTCTATCTGATCGGAATATTTTTGGTGTCATAGCTCATAGAAGATTCCAGCCCACAAAGGGCTTATTTCCAAAATCGAAATTTACATACGATAAAGATCGCGATTTATATATTTGCCCAAACAATCAAGAGTTACCATACAGAACTACTTGCCGAGACGGATATAAAGAGTATAAGTCCGATTCAAAGATATGTGAGAGTTGTCCATTCCTTTCGGAATGTACTAGGTCCAAAAATAAAGTAAAGGTAGTAACAACAAGGCATGTCTGGGAGGAACACAAAGAAAAGGTAAGAGAAAACCGCCTCTCAAAATCAGGGAAGATGCTTTACAAACTAAGAAAAGAAAAAGTGGAGCGAAGCTTAGCAGACTCAAAAGAGCTGCATGGGCTTCGCTACTGCAGGTTAAGGGGATTGAATAACGCTAGTGAGCAGGTCCTCCTAACCGCTACTTGTCAGAACATGAAAAAGATTGCCACACACTTATCTAGGCTGGGATAAGTGTGCGGCAATCTTCTTAAAGCAATAAAATCTAATTTATTTGGGAGTAGATCATCAAATTAGAAAAAGCTTGCTGAGAAAAAGGACCCCTTTCTCAACAAGCTGAAGACAAGGATTCTCTTTTTTGTTTTTTATTGGAACTTTTTTTTGTAATTACTTTTTTATTTTTCATTAATGGGTTAGAAATATATCCTTATTTTCACAGCATTACAACTATGAATAAATATTACTATCCATAACATCAACGAAACCTAATAAAACAGTTTTCAAAATCGGTGAGGTTTTTTTAAAGAATTCAATTTTTGATAAATTTGACTCAAACGCTTTTCAGTACCCGCTTCTTTTGGCTCGTAGTATACCCTATCTTTTATTTCCACTGGTAGATATTCCTGGTTAACCCAACTATTTGGATAATCGTGAGGATACAGATATTCGACACCGTGACCCAATTTTTCTGCACCTCTGTAATGGGCATCTCTCAGGTGCGTTGGTATTTCTCCAGTTCTTCCATCTCTAACATCGGCAATGGCTTTGTCTAAGGCTTTATATGCTGTGTTACTTTTAGCTGAGAGGCATAATTCAATAGTAACTATTGAAAGTGGGATACGTCCCTCTGGTAGACCAAGACGCTCCACTGATTGTATAGATGGGAGTATTCTTGCACAGAGTTCGGGATTTGCTAATCCAATATCTTCGTATGCTATTACAAGGAGCCTCCTGCAAATGGAGATTAGATCTCCTCCTTCTAATAACCTTGCTAAATAATGCAGTGCCGCATTAGTATCGCTGCCTCTTATGCTTTTTTGCAAACTTGAAAGTAGGTTATAGAATATATCGCCCTTTTTGTCATGTATGAAACCTTTATTCTGAATACACTCTTTCACTGTGTCCTCAGTCACGAAAATATTTTCTTTTTCATCTTTCACAGAAGCCCACACAATGTTCTCTAAAAGAGTAAGTGCAGAACGACCATCGCCAGTTGCATTAGCAATTCGTGTCAATAATTCATCAGAAATGTTTATTCTTATCTTACCAAGTCCATCACTTTCATCCTTTAAAGCCCGTTTAAGGAGTTCTAATATTGATGAGGGTGATAGCTGCCTAAGCTGTTTGATTTGTCCTATTCTGGACAATATGGCCCCTCTGACACTGTGAAATGGGTTTTCAGTAGTTGCACCAATAAGTGTAAAGACTCCCTCCTCCAAAGACTTGAGAAGAAAATCTTGTTGAGTTTTGTTCAATAAATGTATCTCGTCAATGAAAAGAATTGCATTTCGTGTTAACCTTACTTCGTCAATAACTTTCTCTATGTCCTTTTTGCCAGCAGTAGTAGCATTTAGAGGATAAAACTCTTTCTTGGTAGAACCTGCTATTGCAAAAGCAAGCGATGTTTTCCCTGTCCCAGGAGGACCATATAAGAGTAAAGAAGGAACATGTCCATTTTGGATCATACGAAATAAAGCAGAACTCGGTCCGATTACATCTTCTTGTCCGATAACATCATCTATGGTTTTAGGTCGCATTCGATGCGACAAAGGTTCAGTCTGAAACATAGTAACTCCCCTTTCTAAAAACAAAAAGGTCCCTATTAAACCATTTGTTCGAGAGTAAAAAAGATAAGTGCTTTCATAGGCATTCCAGTTTAACTCGATTAATTAATGTCCTATCGGGATTAATATAATTATTTTAACACAATAGAATAAATAAAGATTTTAATAACTAATTTATTTGCTTTACTTCCAACAGAGAATAAGCAAATATATTTCAAACACCATCAATAATCTAGATGACAAAATTACTATAAAAATTCCAATTATCTTTTTCTGCTACATGCAACAACATTCCTGCCACATAGTAATTATGTTGTTGTGGTAACGGTGTTACAAGAGGTCTAATTATTAATATCAATCTTTATTTAAAGGATAAAAACTATAAACCAGTATTCATACGGTTTAAAAAGACCTTTTTTATCACCATCTGAGTTTTTATCCCACATTTTAAGATAAATGCTGCTCTTCATTATTTAGGTAGATTAATTATAGCAGGTGACATAGTAAGCATTAGCAGAAGGCTTCTAGTCATAGCTTATGAAGATATCGGACTAGCAAACCCTCAGGCTGGACCACGCACGCTTGCTGCGATCGAAACGGCCGAACGCATTGGATTCCCTGAAGCTAGAATCCCCTTAGCGGCTGTCATTATTGAGCTTTGTTTATCACCAAAATCGAATTCAGCCATAGCAGCCATAGATGGTGCACTGGCTGACATTTATAAAGGAAACATTGGGGACACTCCCCTTCATTTAAAAGATGCACACTATAGTGGTGCTAAGTCTCTTGGAAGAGGTATCAACTATAAATTTCCCCATTATTATGAAACAGGCTGGGTGGAACAACAGTATCTACCGAATCCTCTGTCACAAAAAGTATATTATCAACCAAAAAAGACAGGTAAATTTGAGCTTGCCTTATCGGCAATCTATGAAAAACTAACAATGAAAAAGTGATAGGGTTCATACCCTAAGTCTAGTATTGTTATAAGGCCACACCCACCTAGAAGAAGTGAAAACTATCAAAACGTATAAAAACCTATTTTTCGGTAAATGCTAGATAAAAAATGAGCAAGATAGCTACGATAATAGGAGTGATACGATGAAAGTACGTTCTGATGCTTGGACACATGAAGATGATTTATTGCTAGC
Source organism: Bacillus sp. DJP31 (assembly GCF_049310945.1). Lineage (NCBI taxonomy): Bacteria > Bacillati > Bacillota > Bacilli > Caryophanales > Bacillaceae > Bacillus > Bacillus sp. DJP31. The sequence goes on from NZ_JBMERO010000002.1 coordinate 143,234, forward strand.
GGAGACTGTCCTTCGCTATATTCGTGAAGGTGGAACTCAATTACAAGCTTTTGAAGAAGTCGGTGATCAGCTAAACCGTACATCTGCAGCATGTGGATTTAGATGGAATGCAGAGGTCAGAAGGCTTTATGAGCCAGCTATCTCGATTGCTAAAAAACAAAGAAAAGAACGAAAACGAGCAATTGCCAATTCGACACCTGCTGCAATTAGTAAGGAAGTGCCATTTAAAGTCTCACAAACTGTCGCCTCTCATCCTAGAGAAGCAGTTATACAGCAAGAGGCTCCAATATATAAGGAAGAAGTGGCACGAGAGTTTGTTCCACCTATTCCTGTACAGAGAGTAATCCCACCTAACAATCACAATCTATCAATCGAACAGGTAATATCCTTTTTAACCACTCTCAAGCACCAAGGTACACAAGGCAATCAGCTTAAAATGGAAAATGAAAGAATTAAATCCGAAAATATTGATTTAAAGAAAAAAAATGAAGAGTTACAACGAAAAGTCCAACAACTCTCAGAACAACATACAATGATTCAAGAGGATTACCAGGCTCTAGTTCAAATTATGGATCGTGCTCGAAGAATGGTAATGTTTGAGGAAACTGAAGAAAGACAATCTCCTGTCTTTAGAATGGATAAAAACGGGAATTTAGAGAAGGTAGCGAAATAAAATTGAAGCCAAGCTCAAATTGAGCTTGGCTTTTCTAATCTTGCACGCGTTGAATTTTAATATCTTTTGTAATCTCAGTAATTACATGCCCCGCCATGATGAGTCCAGCAACAGACGGAACAAAAGCATTGGAGGAAGGTGGCATTTTTGCCTTTCTTATTTTTGCTCCCTGTGGGGCAATTTCTGCTCGAATATCTTCCCTGATCACGATAGGGCTTTCATCAGAAAATACAACCTTAACTCCTTTGTTTATTCCTTCTTTACGTAATTTTTTTCTAATTACTTTCGCTAAAGGATCTGTGTGAGTTTTAGAAATATCAGCTACTTGAAATCGTGTTGGGTCTGTTTTATTGGCTGCACCCATGCTCGAAATAATTGGAATATTTCGCTCTAAACATTCCTTTATACAATGGATTTTATATGAAATCGTGTCTGATGCGTCAATAACCCAATCAAGTCCATAAGAGAAAAACTGCTCGTACGTTTCTTCTGTGTAAAACATTTTTAGGGCAATAACTTCGCAATCTGGATTAATATCTGCAATTCGATTTTTCATTAAATCAACCTTTTGTTGTCCAACAGTGGATAGTAAAGCATGAATCTGTCGATTGACATTCGTTATATCCACATCATCTTTATCCACCAATAATATTCTACCTACACCTGAGCGAGCTAGAGCCTCAGCTGAAAAGCTCCCCACTCCCCCAACTCCTAAAACAGCCACTGTACTGTTTTTTAATAATTGGAGCCCTTCTTTTCCTAAAGCCAGTTCATTTCTTGAAAATTGATGTAACATGTATCGCACCACTTTCTATTGTCTACTATTATGGTTGTTTTTCCCGAATTCAACGATATCATACTACACATTAATGTCTAGTATTTCAATAGGTTTTTCTGATTTTTGTCCAGGACATCCATAATACCAGCTATGCTTCAGAATTTTTTGTATGTAAAAACCCTATGCACATCGCATAGGGTGAAGTAATGAAGTTAGAAAGTCCCAATTGTGCCGCCTAGGCCTTCGTTTTGAACCCGCACTCTGCAGGTGGGTGCCCTGTTCCAAAGGTTGTAAGTCCTCATGAGTTAAGGCATGTACGCAGTTTGGAAACTTGGGCTCCCGGATAACTTATTGTTCGGTCAAAACAATAGGTTATGTGGCGAACACATCAGGACTTTATGTGAATTTATCTTATCATACTTAGAAACCGTTTTCAAGGTTACATGTTGGTCTAAAGTTTAGACAATTTGTCTTATTTTTCGACAGATACATTGCTCTTTTCTTTCAGACTAAGCAACAAATGAAGATCATCCAACTGAATGTTAGACACAGCACTTGGTGCATGTGTTAAGATGTCGCTCGCACTTGCTGTTTTTGGAAAGGCGATCGTGTCTCGTAGGTTTGTTTTACCTGCGAGTAGCATCACAACACGGTCTAAACCAAGAGCAATCCCACCGTGAGGAGGTGTACCGTATTCAAATGCTTCCAGTAAGAATCCAAATTGCTCTTTGGCCTCCTCTGGTGAGAAGCCTAAAACTTCAAACATTTTTTCTTGAATGTCTCTTTCATATATACGAAGCGATCCTCCACCTAGCTCATATCCATTTAATACTAGGTCATAGGCCTCGGCCCGAACGCTTGAAGGATCTGTTCCGAACTTTTCAATGTCTTCTCGTACTGGCATTGTAAATGGATGATGGGCAGCAAAATAGCGCTTTGCTTCTTCATCGTACTCAAGTAATGGCCAGTCTGTAACCCACAAGAAGTTATATTGCGACTGATTTATTAATTTGCGTTCTTTCGCTAGCTTTAATCTTAGAGCCCCAAGACTATCAGCTACAACATTGTTTTTGTCAGCAACAAACAAAAGGAGATCATTTTCTTCAACAGCTAGGGCACTTCTCAAGATAGCTTGCTCAGATTCATCAAAGAATTTAGAAATTGGACCTTTAAGGCCATCCGCTTCAGCCTTTAACCAAGCTAATCCTTTTGCACCGTAAATTTTGACAAACTCTGTTAATGCATCGATATCTTTTCTAGAATAATCAGTTGCACCAGCTTTTACATTGATTGCCTTTACTTGGCCGCCATTTGAAACAGCACTACTAAAAACTTGAAAGCCCGATTCCTTCATAAGCTCAGATAGGTCCATAAGCTCCATCCCAAACCTTGTGTCTGGTTTATCAGAGCCGTATCGACTCATAGCATCAGCATAGGTCATTTTAGGGAACGTCTCGGGGATCTCAACACTCTTTACATCTCTAAGAACCTTTTGCATCATTTTTTCTGTCATTGTCATAATCTCTACTTGGTTCATAAAGGATGTTTCAATGTCTATTTGTGTAAATTCAGGCTGACGGTCAGCACGCAAGTCTTCGTCACGGAAACAACGAGCTACTTGATAATACCGTTCAAATCCACCAACCATTAATAGCTGTTTGAAAATTTGCGGCGATTGTGGAAGGGCATAAAATTCACCAGGATGTACACGACTTGGTACTAAATAATCTCTTGCACCCTCAGGTGTGCTTTTGGTTAAAATGGGCGTTTCAACCTCAATGAAGTCCTCCGTGTCTAAAAAGTCACGCATCGCTTTTGTTACTTTATGTCTCATTTTGAAGGTCTCCAGCATTTCGGGTCTTCTTAGGTCTAAATAACGATAACGTAGCCTTACGTCTTCTGATACATCTATTTGATCAGCGATAGTGAATGGTGGAGTCTTTGCAGCATTTAAAACGACAATTGAATCGACTATAATTTCAATTTTTCCAGTTGATAGATTGGGGTTAATCGTTTGCTCTGATCGTGCAACAACGTTTCCTTCTATCTGTAAAACAAACTCACTTCGAACACTTTCAGCTATTTCCAAAGCCTCTTTGGAGGTTTCAGGCTTAAATACTATCTGTACTAAACCAGAGCGATCACGAAGATCAATAAAGATTAATCCCCCTAAGTCACGTCGTTTATTGACCCACCCTTTTAATTGGACCGTCTCTCCGATGTATTTCTCTGTTACTTCGCCACAATAGTGTGATCTTTCACTCATTGTTTTCTCCTCCTAAACTTTTGACAATTTGTCTATTAAGAACCTAGTAAGGCTATCTAACTCAACTTCTTCTTGATCTCCAGTTTGAAGATCTTTTACTTGGAAAGTGCCCTTTGACAATTCATCATCCCCAAACACGACCACAAACTTTGAACCTAATCTATCAGCTGCTTTAAATTGTGCTTTAATCTTTTTATCTAGATAATCCTTTTCAACAGTTAGTCCTGCTTTCCGTAAATCGTTTACGACCCTTACCGATGCATCCTTCGCCTGATCTCCTAAAGTAACTACATAGCAGTCAACACCAGTTTGTACAGGAAGTTCCACACCTTCAGCCTTTAAAGCAAGTAATAAGCGTTCGATACTCATAGCAAAGCCAATTCCTGGTGTTTCTGGACCTCCAATTTCTTCAGCCAGTCCGTTGTATCGCCCTCCACCCATTAATGTTGTGATGGCACCAAATCCATCAGCATCACTCATAATCTCAAAGGCTGTATGATTATAATAATCTAACCCTCGAACAAGACCTGAATCAACAACAAACGATATTTCCATGTCCGTTAAATAACGCTGTACTTTGTCAAAATATAGCTTTGATTCTTCATTCAGAAAATCTAATATAGATGGTGCCGTTCTCATTAGTGGATGTTCATGATCCTTTTTGCAATCCAAAATCCGGAGGGGATTCGTTTCCAAACGGTTTTGACAGTCTGAACAAAACTCAGAAATCTGTTGGTTGAAGTGTTCGACTAACGCCGTTTTATGTGCCGTACGACTCTCCCCATCACCTAGGCTGTTAATCACTAGCTTCAAACGCTTTAACCCAAGACCCGTATACATCTCCATGGCGAGGGAGATCACTTCTGCATCAATGGCTGGATCTGCACTTCCTAATGCCTCGATTCCGAACTGTACAAATTGACGGTAACGCCCAGATTGAGGACGTTCATACCGAAACATGGGCCCGATATAATAAAGCTTTGTTGGCTGGTCGGGAAGTCCGTACATTTTATTCTCTACGAAAGAACGGACAACAGCTGCTGTTCCTTCAGGACGGAGTGTTAAACTTCTTCCTCCTCGATCTTCAAATGAATACATTTCTTTTTGTACAATATCGGTCGTGTCTCCCACACTTCGCAAAAATAACTCAGTGTGTTCAAATATCGGTGTTCGAATTTCTTTATAATTAAATTTTTTACAAAGCTCTCTTGCAGCTTCCTCAACTAATTGCCAGCGTTCAACATCTCCAGGTAAAATATCTTGAGTTCCACGAGGAATTTGAATAGACATGTTTGTGCCTCCTTATAAATGAATGATTCAAAAAAATACAAAAAGCTCCCGTCTCTATCTCAAATTGAGATAGGGACGAGAGCTATATTACCCGTGGTGCCACCCTAATTGAAGTTATAAGTAAGTGTATTCTTTTGTTACGAATTACACGGTATGTATACTTCCACTTTGGACAGTTAACGCCTGTCACGTTCAACCCCTACACTTACCTGAGTTCGGGGAGAAACCTACGGAGTGTCATTCGTTAAGACAGCATGTAGAAATGTTTTCAGCCAAGACATCTCTTCTCTATACATGTGTTACTTAAGTACTTATCTCCATCATTGGATTATTTCTATTTTATTATTGTTTCTTATCATACGAGTGTTTGAAACCATTGTCAAGAGAATTTACGATCTACCTAATCTCTTTTTCAGATGCTTTACTTCTCTCAATGATAAACCAAATTCAGAAGCGAGCTCCATACTTGTTGTGGCATTTTCTCTTTCTATGAAATCATGGAAACTGACACCAAATACTTGCTGTGTCCCTTTTGCACAAAATTCACCTTTTTCACTATATCTCAATGTAATCATCACCCCCATTTTAATCCTACTTTTGAACTATATTTTTCTCGAAATGAACATTTTTTTTCATAAAACGACAAGGATTTTCATAACTTTTCACGAATGGTTAGAAGTGGTATACTAATCACTATTTCCAACATTTTTTGCCGTGATACAAAAGGAGGTTTATCATCATTGAAAAAGGCGGTTATCTTCATCCTAGTTTTATCTTTATTGAGTCTATCTATACCTCATTCATCCATATTTGCAGAAAATATAACAGTCGTAATTAAGGCTGATTCTTTAAATGTTCGCTCTGGTGCTGGCTTGTCGTATCGGGTTGTTGCAAGTGTGATGAAGGATCAATCTTTTGAGGTCTTGGAGAAAAACGGAGACTGGGTAAAAATTAAAGTCTCTTCTAGCCTAAGTGGCTGGGTTGCTAGCTGGCTAGTTTCCGAGAAATCACCTAGCAAGACACAAAAAACAGTTGCCATTGTACAAAAGCCTGGAAACATGGAAGCTACCACAAATGGACTTCGAATTCGGAAAGGGCCGGGCACAAGCTTTCAGGTAATAGGGTCTGTTAATATAGGTAATCTTCTACAATTCAATGAGAGAAGTGAAGATTGGATTAAAATTACCTTTAAACAACTCGAGGGCTGGGTACATAGTGATTATTTAACAGGTATTCCTTCAGAAGATAACGAGAACACTGACAAAAATAAAGTACAAAAGAGTGGTATTGTAACAACAAATTCCTTAAATGTTAGAGATTCAGCCTCTCTAAATGGGCCTATCATTGGAAAAGTCACAAAGGATGAAAAGGTGGATATACTTTCAGAGAAATCTGACTGGTATGAGGTTCGCCTAAAGCCAAGAAACGGTTGGGTTCATAAAGATTATATAAAAATTAGTTCGGCAATTGATACCGAAAAAAGGAACGATCCCGCTCCAAGTCAAGGAAGTCAGCCTAACCAAATGGCAACTGTAACAGCAACGATTTTAAATATACGTTCAGACTACTCTTTGAATGGTGCCATCGTTTTTACAGTGAAGAAGGGCGATCAGCTGACTATAGTTGCTGAGGAAAACAGCTGGTATAAAATAAAATTATCTAATGGAAAAGAAGGCTGGGTTGCAGGCTGGTACTTAGAGAAAACAACAAATCGAACTGCTCCAACAGATTCTAGTAACGCAAAAACATCGACTGTAACTATTCTCTACGATACGACAAATATCAGAAGCGGTCCTTCTACTAAAAACGATGTTGTGCAGCGAACAATGCAAGGCGATAGCTTCACGATTGTCGAAAAGATTGATGATTGGTATAAAATCGCTTTATCTACCAATACGTTTGGGTATGTTGCAGGCTGGCTTGTCTCGACAACAGGTGAAGTGCAAAAAGTAGAAAGACCAGGTATGAATCAATATTTATCTGGTAAAACAATTGTTATTGATCCAGGACACGGAGGAAGAGATAGTGGAGCAAAGGGTGTTAGAGGTACATTTGAGAAGACTCTTACTCTTCGAACAGCTAAATTACTAGACGAGAAGCTACGAGCAGCTGGTGCAAAATCTGTTTTAACTAGAAGTCAAGATGCTTACGTGAGCTTGAATAGCCGAGTAAGCTTTGCCCATTATTATCAAGCCGATGCATTTCTGAGTTTGCATTATGATAGCAGTATTTACCCTTCTGCCAATGGAACGACAACCTATTATTATAATAAAACCAAAGATTACTCGTTAGGACAATCCATCCAAAGCGAAATGATTAAGCAAACCTCTTTGTCCGACAGAGGCGTGAATTATAGTAATTTTCATGTTCTACGACAAAACAAAAGACCTTCAGTTCTTCTGGAGCTAGGATTTTTAAGTAATATTTCTGAGGAAGCACATGTTTCTACCTCGCAATATCAAGAGAAAGTAACCACAGCTATTTTTAATGGGTTAGCTCAAGAGTTCAAAAAATAAAGAAGCCCATTTGGGCTTCTTTATTTACTCTCAATAATTAAGGTAACCGGACCTTCGTTCACAAATTGAACATCCATCATTTCTCCAAACAAACCTGTTTCCACATGTATTCCGAGGTTTTTAAGCTCTTCGTTAAAGCCCATATAAATCTCGTTTGCCTGCTCTGGTTTAGCAGCATCCATAAAGTTAGGTCTTCGCCCTTTACGGCAATCCCCGTACAATGTAAATTGAGAGACTGATAAAATTTCTCCTTTTACATCTAGAAGTGAATGATTCATCTTTCCAGATTCATCCTCAAAAATTCTTAAATTGGCTACCTTTTCCGCCACATAACTAGCATCAGCCATCGTGTCTGTGTGGGTTATACCAACTAGTAGCATCAAGCCCTTTGAAATCTTGCCAACTATTTCATTATTAACTGAAACACTTGCTTCACGCGCTCTTTGGACAATAACTCTCATGGAAACCTCACTTTAATGTAAGACTCTTTTCTTACTATGCGAAAACTGGCCTAATGCATGATTCTTCGTACAGCATATATATCAGGAATTTGTTTAATACGATCGACAACCTTTTGAAGGTGATTCACGTTATGAATGGATATGGTCATTGAAATGGTCGCCATTTTATTTCGATCAGAACGACCAGTTACGGCTGTAATGTTTGTTTTCGTTTCATTAACCGCTTGGAGTACTTCGTTTAATAGTCCTCGACGATCATAACCAGAGATTTCTATTTCAACATTGTACTCTTTTCCTTCTTTGGCATTGCCTTCCCATTCAACCGTTAGAAGTCTTTCTTTGGCTTCTTCTACATGAACATTTGGACAGTCATCACGATGAATGGATACTCCTCTTCCTTTTGTAATGAAGCCAACAATATCATCACCAGGAACAGGATTACAACATTTTGAGAGTCGAATCAATAGGTTATCAATACCTTGAACTCGTACACCACTATCCCTCTTTTTTGTCACTGTGAATTTCTTCAAATCCAAAACAGCTTCAACTATAGAGGTTTCTTGTCCATTGTCACGTTTCTTTCTCCATTTTTCAGTCAGCCTTGTTGCAATTTGGGCTGCTGTTATTCCGTTATACCCTACTGCTGCATACATATCTTCTTCATTAGAGAAATTAAACTTGTCCGCAACACGTCTTAGGTTCTCACTGACAAGGACTTCTTTCGGATCTAAATCTAAGTTCTTGATTTCTTTTTCAACTAACTCTTTACCCTTACTGACATTTTCATCACGGCGTTGCTTTTTAAAGAATTGACGGATTTTATTTTTCGCCTGAGTGGTTTGAGCTAGCTTTAACCAATCCTGGCTCGGGCCATAGGAATGCTTTGAAGTAAGAATTTCTACAATATCACCAGTCTTTAACTTATAGTCAAGTGTGACCATCTTACCGTTTACCTTCGCTCCGATGGTCTTGTTTCCAATTTCAGAATGGATTCGATAAGAGAAATCAATAGGAACGGATCCAGATGGAAGCTCAAATACATCTCCTTTTGGAGTAAACACAAACACCATATCTGAAAACAAATCAATTTTTAACGATTCCATAAATTCTTCGGCATTGCTCGCATCGTTTTGCCATTCCAAAATCTCTTTAAACCACGTGATCTTTTTCTCAAAAGACTCTTGTTCCATCACTTGTTTATTTTCTTTATAGGCCCAATGTGCGGCAATTCCATACTCAGCAATGTGATGCATTTCACTTGTTCTAATTTGGACCTCTAAAGGCTCACCTTGAGGACCAATAACAGTTGTATGAAGCGATTGATACATATTTTGCTTGGGCATGGCAATATAATCTTTAAATCTACCGGGCATCGGCTTCCAGCATGTATGAATAATTCCTAATATGGCATAACAATCCTTAATACTATTAACAACAATTCTAACAGCAAGTAAATCATATATTTCGTTAAACTGTTTATTTTGGATTGCCATTTTTCGGTAAATGCTGTAGATATGCTTTGGACGACCAGAAATATCTGCACCAATCGATACTTCCTTTAGACGGACGCTCACTTCCTGCATGACTTCCTCTAAATATTGCTCTCGTTCTGCACGTTTCTTTTTCATTAAGTTAACAATCCGGTAATATTGCTGCGGATTTAAGTACCTAAGTGAAGTGTCTTCAAGCTCCCATTTAATTTTGGAAATACCAAGTCGGTGGGCTAATGGGGCGAAGATCTCTAATGTCTCGTTCGAGATGCGACGTTGCTTTTCTTGAGGCAAATGCTTAAGTGTCCGCATATTATGCAATCTGTCTGCTAGCTTAATTAAGATCACTCGAATATCCTGGGCCATGGCCACAAACATTTTTCGGTGGTTCTCAGCCTGTTGTTCTTCTTGTGATTTATATTTAATCTTCCCGAGCTTCGTAACACCATCTACAAGCATCGCTACTTCTTTATCAAACTCTTCTTCAAGCTGGGTAATCGACACATCGGTATCCTCAACGACATCATGAAGAAATCCAGCTGAAATGGTAACTGGATCCATCTCAAGGTCAACTAAAATTCCAGCCACTTGTATAGGATGTATTATATAAGGCTCGCCCGACTTACGGTACTGCTCCTGATGGGCAAGTTTAGCAAACTCATATGCATGTTGAATAAGCTCTATATTTTTATCGGATAAGTATTTAGCAGCTTTTTCAATAACCTGCTCAGCTGTTAGTACTTGTTCGTTTGCCATTAAATCACCTGATTTAGGAATAAATTTATTTTTTATGAAAAATAGTAGACTGAAATCATTATTGTTACTATTATCATGAAAATTTATGTAGATGTAAAGGATTAAGGGGAAAAATGTAATTTTAAATAATGGCAAATGCCTTATAACACAAAAAGAGTGTCGATCGACACTCTTTTTTACTCAATGTAGCTTTAGTATTTCATTAAAGTAAGAACTTCATAGCCATCCAGCTTATTGCGGCCATCTAGGTACGTCAACTCAATTAAGAAGGCAATTCCGGCAACCACTCCACCTAGCCGCTCAACCAATTCGATCGTTGCTCCTATTGTTCCTCCAGTTGCTAATAAATCATCTGTAATCAGGACTCTTTGACCTGGTTTGATGGCATCTTTATGCATGGTGAGAACATCTGAGCCGTATTCTAGACCGTAGTTTACCTTAACAACTTCTCGAGGTAGCTTTCCTTCTTTACGAACGGGTGCGAATCCAAGACCTAGGGCATAGGCAACAGGGCAGCCAATAATAAAGCCTCTGGCCTCTGGTCCTACGACAACATCAATTCTTTTCTCTTTTGCAAAAAGGACAATTTCATCTGTAGCACTTTTGTACGCTTCTCCATTGTCCATTAAAGTTGTAATATCCTTAAACTGAATTCCCTCTTTGGGCCAGTTTGGGACGACTGTGATAAATTTTTTGTAATCCATTTCTGAAATTGCCTCCTATATGGTTACCAAACCTTCATATACATGATCAAACCAGTCTTTTAATTGTGAATAGGAAGAGTAAACAAGTACTTTTTCTATTTCAATTTGATCTTGTTTTTTCATATATGACTCTGAGTCTGTTAAGTCACGCTTTTTCGGTTGATTAGTAATTGAAATAACACCATTGTTTATTGTAACAAAATCTAATTCAAAAAACACCTTTAACATAAATTGAATCGATTCTTTTGACCAACCTCGGTGCTTTGCTAGTTTTTCATACTGTGATTCGTAGTGAAATTCTTTATTTTTTGATAAGAATCCATAAAACCATTTAAAATGTTCACGAGTTGGAATCGTATTAAAAAAGTGAGTTTCCTGCTGGTGTAAAATGGCATAAACTCTATCTGGCTTTGCTTGATCTACTAGTTCATGTAGTAAAGAAAGTGAAGGTGGTAGATCAAGCAAGACGAGATGATCACGATTAAATGGAATCTTTACAATATCAGTTTGATCCTTAACGATATAAATCGTTTCCTGTTCACACGTAAGCTTCAATTCTTCCAACAACTCTTCGTTAAAGACAATGATTTTGCGGTTCGATACAGGAATGGATTCAATTTGCTTAATCGCTCCCTTATTTCCTCGCCAATCAAACAATTGCCACTCATTTATGCAAATATCACCAACCATGACCTGTGGTTTACGATGATTATTCCACTCATTAACCGAGAGCTCTCCGATGATTGAAACCATTGATAGGGGAGAAATTTGGTCATAGACATGCCCAAACCCAAAGGCAATGGCATCCATGGTTGTACCTGAGTCCTCTAACAAAAGTTTTAAATGACTTTGATCTTGGCCTATTTTCTTCATTTGAGAAAGAGAAGTAGAAGATATGACTACTTTTGGTTTAGGATTTCCCATTCCATAAGGTGCCAGCCTAGTTAACTGCTCAATCGATGCCAGCGTGATGTCCTTGAGCTTGCACTCAATATCGACAAAGGTGACGGGAATATAATCATCCTCTGTTAGCTTTTCTTTTGCAAGCTGAATAAGTCTAGAACGAAGCTCACTTACTTGTTCCAACTCTACCGTCATCCCAGCTGCCATTGTATGACCACCAAAGTGAGGCAATATATCTCGACAAGTTGATAAGTTTTCAAATAAGTCAAAGCCCTTTATGCTTCTGGCTGAACCCTTTGCTACTCCTTTTTCTTCATCCAAACTAAGTACGATGGTAGGTCGGTAGTATTTATCCACAAGTCTTGAGGCTACAATCCCAATTACCCCAGCATTCCACCCCGTTTTTCCAACAACAAGCACTTGGTTTTCTTCAAGTGGAAATTGTGATTCTACAAGTTCTATAGCCTCTTGTGTCATCACATTGACAATTTTTTGTCTTTCTTTATTTAATAAGTCAATTTCCTGTGCAATAAGTTCTGCTTCATCTAGGTTATCCGTTAAAAATAATTGAACAGCAGGATCCGCGTCTCCAAGTCTACCAGCTGCATTGATTCTTGGACCAATCGAAAATCCAATCGTTTCTTCTGTCAGTTCGCTTTGATTGATGCTACATATCTTTAGCAAGGCTTGTACACCTGGATTACGGGATACTCTAAGAGCCTTAATTCCTAATGTAGCTATTAATCGATTTTCATCATGAAGTGGTACTAAATCCGCAATGGTTCCGATTGATGCCATGGCTATATATTCTAAAGGACATTCACCTAGCAGTGCATGTGCGACCTTTAATGCAACTCCTGCCCCAGCAAGTTGATGAAATGGATAGGTCCCACCAGGTAGATTAGGATGAATAATAGAATAAGCATCTGGTAGCTCAGGGCCAGGCTCATGATGATCAGTTATGATTAAATCAACACCTAACTCTTTTGCAAATCTTGCTTCATTTAGTGCTGATATCCCGGTATCAACCGTAATAATGAGAGTAAATCCTTCGTCACTTGCCCATTGAAAGGCATCGACGTTCGGACCATATCCTTCATTGAAACGGTTAGGGATGTAAAAATCAGCATCTGCACCCAATTGAAGTAATGCACGAAGCATAACGGTCGTACTACTCACACCGTCTGCATCATAATCACCATATACTAGTATTTTTTCTGCCTGCAAAATAGCTTGCTTAATCCGTTCCACTGTCTTTTGCATCCCACTAAGTAGGAATGGATCATGAAACATTTCGTCCTCTATATAAATAAACTTTTTAGCCTCTTGTGCGGTGGTTATCCCTCTAGTCACTAGAAGGTTTGCCACCATTGCAGAAATCGACAATTCTGAGGCTATTTGGTTTGCAATCTCGTCATTTTTTCCCTTGTGAACCCAACGTGTTTTGGCTAAAAGCACATAATCACCCCTTGACCCACTTATTATACATGAAGTGAGTAAGGGGTGACAATGGAAACAACAGATAGGCTAGAAATGAGTATTTTCTTGTTCTTGATCTTTCTTATTACTTTCTTCTACAATGTTTTGGTTTCTTAACGACTCATTCTCTTTTTGCAGATGCTTTAGCTGTTTTTGTACATGCATGAATCTAAAGATACCTGCAGCAAAAGCAGCAATCGCTCCCATTATAGCAGAACTAAGAATAACAAGAATAAGCGGCCATGAGGCTGTACCAAACATATAATGTACTTCAACTGTATTCACGTTAATCACCGCGAAGACAGCTACGATTAAGGCGAATACTAGAGCTAAAATGAGTGTCCATTGTCCTTTCATTAGTCTTTCCCTCCTTATTCCTCGTTGTTAAAAGGGTTCACATGAACAAATACATCTTGAACGTGTGCATGCTTTACAAGTTTCTCTTTTACCGTCTTCCCAATCTTATGCCCTTCTTCAACCGTTATATATGGATCTACTGATATTTTTAAGTCGACAATTACATAATGGCCGTGTTCTCGTGCATGAAGAGTGTCAATTTTCTTCACCCCATCAACCTTTAAGACAACCTCTCGCATCTCATTCGTATCTTCATCATGTAGGACATGATCAAGAGTATTATGTATAGATTCTGAACCTAGTTTCCAAGCCATGATGATGACCATCACTGAAACAAATACTCCCGCTACAGGATCTGCATACACTAGCCAGTCAAGCCCAATTCGTTCACCAGTTATTGCGGCTCCTATTCCAATCAAGGCAGCTAAAGAAGAGAAAACATCAGAACGATCCTCATATGCATTTACAGTAATGGCGTCACTATTTATTCTTTTACCCAGTTTAATCTTATAACGAAACATCAATTCTTTAGCGATGATTGAAATGAGAAGTGCGTAAATAGCAGCTATCCCGGGTGCTTCAATTGTATGAAAAAAGGATTCAATCGATGATCGACCAATCTCTAAGCCAACTACAAATAAAAGGACAGCGACTATTATTGCCGCAATGGATTCTGCCTTTCCATGCCCATATGGATGATCTTCATCTGGTGGTTGCTTGGCTGCCCTTACTCCAATATATACAGCTATTGAACCGGCCACATCAGAAGCCGAATTTACAGCGTCTGCTAGTAAAGCCTTACTGTTACTTATTGTCCCTATAACTCCTTTTAAAATAGCCAAGAGTATATTCATCACAATACTTAGTATCGCAGCGAACTCAGCTTCTTTAAAACGATCCTTTTGTTTCTTCACAGATTCACTTCCTTTATTAAAGTCTATTCGCTTATTATAGCCTAAATTCTTTAAAAGTTGAGTAAGAAAAAAGACCCGTGAAAAGGTACATTCACGAGTCTTTTACGACTGATCAAGGCTCTAGGTCCACTTCCACAGGCTTTAATTTCGGCTTTTTCCCTATACTTTTCCCTTTCCATACTAGCCATAGCTGAGATGCGATGAATATAGAAGAATAGGTTCCAGCAATTAATCCGATTAATAAGGCAAGTGAGAAGTTCCAAATAGATTCACTACCTAGAAGTAGCAATCCAATGGTAACAATAACTACTGTCAAAACTGTGCTTACTGAACGTCCAAGTGTTTGACGTAAGCTATCGTTAACCACCTCTGCTAGGTCGTCAACTGTCTTAATCTTCTTCCCACGTGCTTTCATGATTTCACGAATTCGGTCAAAGGTTACAATGGTATCGTTTATGGAGTAACCGACGATCGTTAATATAGCTGCTATAAAGGTTAAATCCACCTCTAATTGTAGTAAACTAAAGAATACAATAATGAAAAATGCATCATGTATTAATGCAACAACAGCGGCAATCGCCATATAGATTTCAAATCGTATTGTCACGTAAATGATAATACCAATAGAAGCAATCACGACTGCAATAAAGGCATTCTTAGCAAGCTCTTTCCCAACAGTTGGGGAAACAGTGCTTACATTTGGTTCTGAACCATATTTATCGGTGAAATAATCCTTAATCGCTGCTATTTCACTCTCTTCTAAGACCCCAACGAAACGAGCAACTCCAATTTCGTTATCAGTACCAGATAATCGTACATCCCGGGTTTCTTTACTTAAGTTTAACGAGTTAAACTCACTTTCAACTTCTTCTGTTGTAAACGAATCGTTAGAAAGTATTTCCACACGGGTCCCACTCGCAAAATCAATACCAAGATTTAATTTTTGTGTTGATAGAAGGATAATCCCTATTAGAGCTAGTACCCCTGTGAAAATGAATATTTTTTTACGGTGCTTCACAAAGTCAATTTTGTCAAATCTTGTCGGAATGGTAAAATCTGTATCCCCCGTGTCTATGTTTTGAATCTCAGTCTCTTTTACACCAAAATAGGATGGCTTTTTATTTAAAAAGCGGCTGTTTACCCAAAGTCCCAGAAATAATCTTGTTCCAAAGACCGCAGTTAGGAAGCTTAATAAAATACTTAATATGAGCATAGTTGCAAACCCTTTTACAGAGCTTGTCCCATAAAAGAACAATACTCCTGCGGCTAGCAGAGTCGTAATGTTCGCATCAAAAATGGTGGAAAGAGATCGACGGTTACCTGCTTTAAAGGCAGAAATGACTGACTTTCCTGTTTTTAATTCTTCCTTAATTCGTTCGTACGTAATAATATTGGCGTCTACTGCCATACCTACACCAAGTACTATGGCTGCAATTCCAGGTAGTGTTAATACACCATTCATCCAGTCAAATACTAAGAGTACTAAATAAATATAGATACTTAGTGTTACGACTGCAATTATTCCAGGGAATCGGTAGAAAACAAGCATAAATACAAAGACAAATAAAATACCGATCATCCCAGCAAAAACTGTCTTCTGTAACGCTTGTTCACCGAATTGAGCTCCTACAGATGTAGAATACATCTCTTTTAGTTCAACAGGTAGTGAACCCGCATTTAATAGATCCGCTAATTCTTTTGCTTCTGGAATTGTGAAACTTCCAGTAATTAATACAGACGTTTGATTGAATACTTCACGTACTCCTGCAGCCGAAATGAATTTCGGAGTGGCTTTACTAGCTTCTGCTTGGTAGGAGTCACCTTCTTCATAATCCAACCAGATGACCATTAAGTTAGTTGGTACAGGCATGCTAGATACTTGTCTAGTCACTTCGGCAAATTTCTCTGCACTTTTTAAGGTCAATGAAACACTCGGTGAATTATTTTCGTCAAATGACTGAGAAGCTCCGCCTTCAGCAAGATCCGCCCCACTCATCAGCTCCACATCATTGACATCTCGAAATGTCAGCTTCGCTTCTGTCGAAAGGATTTCTCTTGCCTTATTCTGGTCATCGACTCCAGCTAACTGAACACGAATTCGATCTTCACCTTCGATTTGGATATTGGGTTCACTGACACCTAGAACATTGACCCGTTTTTCTAGAGCTTTTACTGTACTTAAAAGGACTTCATGAGTGATCTCATCACCTTTATTAGCAGATTTTACCTCATAGAGAATTTCAAAACCACCTTGTAAATCTAATCCAAGTTTAATATTTTTCGTGACATCACTTGTAGTGGCTCCAACTAGCCCACCTGCTAGTAAAACGAGTAGAAAGAATATGATAATACGGCCTTTTTTAACCATTGTGCAAAAAATCCTCCTTAAAGTCATCCGAGTAGTAGGCTTATGATTGTGATAATGGCAGTTCAATTATTTATTTCTTTATGTACAAAAGCATTAGTTTTATTATGGTAGAATCATCATTAACTGTCAATTCATGCTTTTCGAGGACGGGAATTGAAATGGCTCTTTGAAAGCATTCATAGTAATAAAACTCATATAATCACTAATGGACAAGCGTAAAACATCATTCACTAGCTCCCGAATCGGTTTTGGCTCGACTTCTTTTTTCCATTTCTTCTTTAGTAGACATTGCCAAATTTCCTCTTCATCCGCCCGATCAAAACCATAAATTTGAAATTCTTCAACCTTACTTTGAATCGCAGGCTGAACATGTTTGCGCATTTCTTCCCAATTCATAATGACCCTCCTGGTCCAACAATTGATCTCTTTTTAACTCTCTGGAGTCTTCATTTTTTTTGTGAAAGCTCCCTATTTCTGCTCCAAATAATCATTGCTGATTTATATCGTAATATGTTGTCCTACTTTCTGTCATGCTTGGCCTATATACAAGCATATAGATATTGTATATGATAACACTTCTTTTGAGAAGGTAGGGTAGATATGTCGAAACAAACCTTTTTACAAGGAACTTTTATATTAATACTTGCTGGATTCATCACTAGGGTACTCGGATTTGTCAATCGAATAGTCGTTGCTCGAATAATGGGTGAAGAAGGCGTTGGACTCTATATGATGGCTGTTCCAACACTACTTTTGACCATTACCCTTACTCAGCTTGGTTTGCCCATTGCCATCTCTAAGCTAGTAGCTGAAGCAGAGGCAATAGGGGATCATAAAAGGATCAAAAAAATTCTTGTGGTCTCACTAGTAACCACTGGTATTTTAAGTATCATTTTTACTACTGGAATGATTGCTCTTGCACCCTTTTTATCGACTACATTACTCACTGATGATAGAACCTTTTATCCATTAATCGCCATTTCACCTATCGTTCCTATTGTTGCACTCTCATCTGTATTGAGGGGATATTTCCAAGGAAAACAGAATATGAGACCTGCAGCCTATTCCCAAGTTATTGAACAAGTCGTTCGGATTACGTTAGTTGCCGTTTTTACAAAAGCCTGTTTACCTTACGGAGTAGAATTTGCTGCCGCTGGTGCCATGATATCTGTTGTCTTTGGGGAACTCGTTTCTCTTCTTTATATGATGATGATATTCAAAATGAAAAAACGAATGAAGGTAAGAAAAAATTTCTTTTCTTCTCTTAAATCAGGAAAAGAAACATTTCACCATCTAATGGCGATTGCTTTACCTACAACAGGAAGTCGGTTAATTGGATCTGTTGCCTATTTTTTTGAACCAATTGTTGTTGTATGGAGCTTGGCGATTGCAGGCGTAACAACTGTAATGGCTACAAGGCAGTATGGTGAATTAACAGGATATGCCCTACCGCTATTGTTTCTTCCTTCTTTTATTACGTATTCGCTATCTGTGTCTCTAGTTCCTGCTATAAGTGAAGCAGCAGCTCAAAAGAAAACGCTACTTATTGAACATCGTCTACAGCAAGCTTTGCGTCTATCTTTCGTAACTGGAGGACTTGCAGTTGTCATTCTGTATGTATTTGCTGATCCGGTTATGCAGATTATGTACGGATCATCAGCAGCTGCTATCTACGTGAAAGTGATGGCACCATTTTTCTTATTTTATTATTTTCAAGGTCCCTTACAAGCAGTCCTTCAAGCAATGGATTTAGCCAAAGCAGCTATGATTAACAGTCTAATTGGAGCTGTCATTAAAATAGCTGTGGTTTTTGCTTTAGCAACTAGACCAGAACTTGGAATTATGGGAGCGGCACTTGCAATTGTTGTTGGTATTGTTTTAGTAACTTTGTTGCATTTCTCAACAGTAATCAAAGTCATTTCCTACACAATCCATGTGAGAGAATATGTAAAAAGCTTTATTACCATGATATTAGCCGGAGTGGGTGGACATTATTTCTTCCTCGCCCTAACAAGTGGTTCCCTAGGCATGCGAACTCTACTCGCTGTTATGGTCACGACAAGTATCTACCTTATCCTTCTGGTTATCTTTAGATTAGTAAAGAAAGAAGAAGTGAAGAGAATACCTTATCTCGGAAAATACTTAGCTCCATACGTTTATTAGTTAATTTCTCAATTTATTTGTGGATAAATCCAAAAGTTGACGCTAAACGAGAATAAGTAACCTTCCTGCGATAACAAAGGAGCGGTTACTTATTTTTTGTCAATTAAATCAACATAGAAAACCCCATTATCATAACTACAATAAGAGATTTGCTTGATTTTTGTGTAACCTAGATCACGTAGTTGCTGACGAAGCCACAGATTGGTTTGACCTAGAATTTTTAAATGTCGCTCTTGAATGGCACCATCAATAATGAGCGGCAGGTGAAGGGTGCTTTTTCTTTTATGGTCTTTTTCAAATACGGAGAGCTTACCTGATGGTTCTAGAATGGCAAATTCTACATCTGCTACATTACTAACATTTTTATCACGTAATTGGGTGAGTAAATCATCAAAATTATAGCGTTGTTTTCTCATTTCCAATTCTTTTATTCTCCCATTTTCAATTAATATTGAAGGTTTTCCTTCAAGAAGCTCTCTCACTTTTTTACTTTTTAAAGAAATTGTCGCTAATGTAATTTGAATGACCATTAGTAAAACCATGGGAATACTTGTATATAATAGTGGGTTTTCTATATTCTCTATACCAACTACAGCTGTCTCTGCAATCATGATAAACACAACAAGGTCAAGTATACTCAACTCACCAATTTCCCTTTTTCCCATTATACGAAATATGATGACGATTAAAAAATATAAAAATAGAGTACGACCGATGATTAAAACATACTCCATTACAGATGTCCCCCTTTTGGTCAGTACAAGCCATGCTTTCTAACCATTAGTCTACACAGTCATTTGAATTTCATGAGACGAAGGATTTTCCAACTTATTGTTTTAAGCAAATCTTTTCATTCTAATTTCGATGGATCACGAATATGCTTGTTCTAAAGAAAGGCTTGGCTAGTGTAATCTCTAGCTATTTTGTTAGATAAAAGGAGAGAACATGGATGAACGCAAGGAGTATGATTTCCGCTATTTTGTATGGGGTTTTAACAATTTCACTTATTATTCTTACCTGTAGTATCGTTTTTTCACTTCTCCTCCGGTTTACAAATCTACAGGAATCCTCTCTTCATTGGTTTATTATGGCGCTTTCATTTTTTGCTTTGTTTGCTGGTGGCTTTATTTCTGGGGGAAAAGGCAAAGAGAAGGGTTGGCTTATGGGCGGAGTTACTGCCATTTTGTTTACCAGCATTGTCCTCCTATACCAATTTCTTGGTCAGGAATCTGCTTTTTCAACTCAACAAACCTTTTATCATCTAGGGTATATTGCTACGGCCATGTTTGGTGGGGTAATCGGTGTAAACATTGCAGGCGGAAAAATAGCCAAGTAAAAAAAGAGCGAATTCCCGCTCTTTTTTTTTGATTAGTTTGATACTACATCACGTATTGCTGCACGATCAAATGTAAGTCTAGCACCGTCACCAGCTTTAATTACGATTGTTCCTTCATCAATAGCATCAACAATTCCGTGGAAACCACCGATTGTGACAACCTTATCACCCTTTTTCAAATCAGACTGCATTTGTTGCGTTTTCTTCTGTCTTTTTTGTTGAGGTCTAATAAGTAGGAAATAGAAAATTGCAAACATCGCTACTAGTGGTCCTACTGTAGTTAATAATTCCATGTATATTCACCCCTTTCTAATTCATAAAGTTTACTCACGTTAGCCAAGCTTATGACTAGAAATTTCTTGCATTCGGTTTATTAAATCCGTATGCTTCAAAAAACTCTTCTCGAAAATCACCTAAACGGTCTTCTCGTATAGCTTGTCTAACCTGTTCCATTAAGTTTAACAGAAAATATAAGTTATGGTAAGTCGTTAATCTCATTCCAAGTGTTTCATTGCATTTTATTAAATGGCGAACATAGGCGCGAGAATAATTTTTACAAGTATGACAATCACAATTAGGATCGAGTGGACCAAAATCTCTCTCATATTTTGCATTACGAATCACTAACCGACCTTCACTCGTCATACACGTTCCATTTCGAGCAATCCTCGTTGGTAAGACACAGTCGAACATATCAACACCACGAATAGAACCGTCAATCAAAGAGTCAGGTGAACCAACCCCCATTAAATATCGAGGTTTTGTAGAAGGTAATAATGGAACAGTAAAATCAAGAACACGATTCATAACATCCTTTGGTTCACCCACAGATAAACCACCAATTGCATAGCCCGGGAAATCAAGAGATACTAAGTCTTTTGCGCTAAGTTTACGAAGTTCCTCATATTCTCCACCTTGGATGATACCAAACAATCCTTGATCCTGTGGACGCTGATGAGCTTGTAAGCATCTCTCTGCCCATCTACTTGTACGTTCAACTGATTTTTTCATATAGTCAAACTCTGCTGGGAATGGAGGACATTCATCAAAGGCCATCATAATATCTGAACCTAGTGCATTCTGAATGTCCATTGCGCCTTCAGGAGATAAAAAGAGCTTTGCACCATTTAAATGGTTTCTAAAATGAACACCTTCTTCTTCTATTTTTCGAAGGTCACTTAAGCTGAAAACTTGAAAACCTCCAGAATCGGTTAAGATGGGACGATTCCAGTTCATGAATTTGTGAAGACCACCAGCCTCCCTCACGATTTCGTGTCCCGGTCTTAGCCAAAGGTGGTACGTATTACTTAATATAATCCCTGCTCCCATTTGAACTAAGTCTTCAGGTGACATTGTTTTTACTGTTGCGAGCGTCCCTACCGGCATGAATGTTGGAGTATCAAAAGAACCATGTGGTGTATGAACACGTCCAAGTCTCGCACCTGTTTGTTTACACGTTTTAATAAATTCGTACCTTATTGCTGTCATTCCGAGTTGCTCCCTTCATCGCTGTTACTCATTATTGCTCGAACCTTCAATGATTAACATGGCATCTCCAAAGCTAAAGAATCGGTACTTTTCGTTTACAGCTTCACGATAAGCATGTAAGACATTTTCCCTTCCAGCTAATGCACTGATAAGCATAATTAAAGTAGACATGGGTAAATGAAAATTTGTTAGCATTCCATCGATTCCTTTAAATTCATAGCCTGGGTAAATAAAGATATTCGTCCAGCCAGAGTCTTCAACAAACCTTCCTTCATTTTTCAAGGCAATGGTCTCTATAGTTCGAGTTGAAGTAGTACCAACTGTTATAATTTTTCCACCCTTTTGGCGAACTTCATTTAATAACTTGGCAGTCCCCTCTGTCATTTGGTAAAATTCAGCATGCATGTCATGCTCTTCAATAGTTTCAGCTTTGACGGGTCTAAATGTCCCTAAACCAACATGTAAAGTAATAAAGGCAATATGAACACCTTTTTTCTTAATGTCATCCAGTAGCTGTTTCGTGAAGTGAAGTCCAGCTGTCGGGGCAGCTGCTGAACCTACTTCTCTTGAAAAAACTGTCTGATACCGTTCTCTGTCATCTAATTGCTCCATAATATATGGAGGGAGTGGCATTTCACCTAAAGATTCTAATACTTCATAAAAAATGCCTTCGTATGTAAATTCAAACACCCGTCCACCATATTCACTTCTCCCAACACAGGTGGCCCTTAGGCTTCCATCTCCAAATGATACTGATGCTCCGATAGGTACTCGTTTAGCCGGCTTGACTAACGTTTCCCATTTGTCTTGCTCTACTTGCTTTAATAGCAATACCTCAACCTTTGCACCTGTTTCGTCCTTTGTTCCAAACAATCTTGCTGGTAGAACACGGGTATCGTTTAAAACCAAACAGTCGCCTTTATTCAAATAAGTTAGGACCGACCGAACTGAATCCTCGTGGCGAATTTCACCAGTGTGCTTATCTAACACCATTAACCTTGAAGCTTCTCGATCTACTAGAGGTGTTTGGGCAATAAGTTCCTCTGGGAGATTAAAATTAAATAACTCAACCTTCATTCTATTCACCTAACCCTTTGTTATCCGTAAAAATTTAATTAATTATCGAAAGCGACCCAGAAAGTAAAAGACAATAGATAGCAGGACGCTTATGACTATAGACGTTACAATCGGGAAATAAAAGGTTATATTCCCCTTTTTGAATACAAAATCACCTGGGATTCTTCCAATAAACTGCCAGATGATACCGACAAGAAATAGAAGCGCACCAAGAATCATTAACATCTTTGGTAACTCCATTATTTGGGAACCTCCATCTGAAAGTGACGGTAAGCAAGTTCAGTCACAATTCTACCTCTAGGTGTTCTTTGTAGAAAGCCTATCTGAAGAAGGTATGGCTCATATACATCCTCAATTGTATCTGCTTCCTCACCAATGGATGCAGCTATTGTATCAAGCCCAACTGGCCCGCCACGGAATCTTTCAATAATCCCTATGATTAATTTATGGTCAATATGATCCAGTCCTAATCTATCTACCTGTAACATTTCCAGGGCGTCTGAAGCAATTTGTTGATCAATGATTCCAGTTCCTTTTACCTGAGCAAAATCTCGAACTCTTCGAAGTAATCGATTCGCAATCCTTGGCGTTCCTCTTGATCTTCTTGCCATTTCAACGGTTGCTTCCTCGACAATTTCCACATCAAGGATATTTGCAGTTCGACTCACTATATGTGACAGTTGTTCCTCATTATAATACTCTAGCCGACTTAGCACACCAAATCTGTCTCGAAGTGGTGCTGATAAAGCACCTGCTCTAGTCGTAGCTCCAACTAAGGTAAAAGGAGGAAGATCTAACCGAACAGATCGAGCAGTAGGACCTTTCCCAATGACAATATCAAGACAAAAGTCTTCCAAGGCAGGATATAATACCTCTTCAACAGACCGCTGCAAGCGATGAATTTCATCAATAAACAAAACATCTCCTGGCTCGAGCGTTGTTAAAATAGCTGCTAAATCGCCAGGACGTTCAATAGCAGGTCCAGAAGTCGTTCGGATATTGACACCCATTTCATTGGCAATAATCGTTGCTAAGGTTGTCTTTCCAAGGCCAGGAGGACCATACAAAAGAACGTGGTCTAGTGTTTCATTTCTCATTTTGGCTGCCTTGATGAAAATTTGTAGATTCTCTTTTACTTTTGTTTGTCCGATATAATGCTGAAGCAATTGAGGACGGAGTGTTTGATCGATTGACTCCTCTTCACTTTCAGCCTCTACTGAAACAATTCGATCATCCAAGGCAATCCACCCTTCCTATTTACCTTGTACTAATTGCTGTAAAGCAACTTTAATATATTCATTAGTTGTCATCGTTTCTCTTTCAAGAAAGGGAACAATTTTCCGTATTTCACGTTCAGCATAGCCAAGTACCTGAAGGGCTTCTAAAGCCTCATCTAATGCGACATTTGAGCCTGTTTTCACCTCATGTGATGGATTTATTTCGTTATTTAGGATAAATCCACTATCCACTAATCCAGCTACTTTTCCTTTTAAATCCAGGATAATCTGTCTTGCTGTCTTTTTCCCTACACCTGGGAATTTAATAAGAAAGGCCTCATTTTCCTCTTCTATGGCATTAACAACCTGTTCTGGTCGACCAAATGCTAAAATAGCAAGTGCACCCTTTGGACCGATCCCCGTTACATTTAAAAGCTTCATAAACAATGCTCTGTCTTTTCTAGTTGGAAAACCATATAAGGCCAAAATATCTTCCCGAACGTGCTGGTATGTATACACTGTTGTCACTTCTTTATTTTTATCATAAATATATGGATTCGGTGTATAAATTAAATATCCCATTCCACCATGATCTATAACAATATACTCCGGATTTACATCTACTATATGTCCTTTAATAAACTCTATCAAGTGTATTCTCTCCCCTAATCACGCACAATTTATTCCCTAGCTACATTTTGCACTGTATTCCATTTTAACATAATAACAAGACGATTGCTTCCCACGAAAAAAGACGAACCATAGTGGCTCGTCTTTTGTATTATGGTGAAGTGGAGAAGGGTTTAAATACCTCTAATACTTCCACATACTTATCTTTGGATTCGATAGGGATCCCCATTTTCAGTTCTTCGTGCTGTCGACTTTCAAGTTTGTCTATATCAATTTGAAAAAAGGATTGAATAACTTGATCGGATTCAGGCTTGCCATTAAAAATGGTGAGGATATGATCTTTATTTATACCAAAATAGCCATTTGATTTCAGCAAAGGTGAGATATCATCAATATTTTTTTGAAAAACAATTTGCTCTTCGTCTTGATCTATTAGTTGCCAATTTGCGTATTCTGACCAAAAGTCCTCCATAGACCATATCGTCTCTTCCTTGATTTCTTCACTTACTTCCCCGTCCAAAAACACCCGTTCTAATATTACCTTAACAGTTAAAGGACCTGTCACCTCATAAGATGCATTATTTAAAGGTAAGGCAGTTCGAGTCTCTAGTGGTTTCCCCTTCTCTACAGCAAAGGCTTGAATGACGCCAATAAGACCATAGAGAAGAATAATGATACAAAAAATTCTGGCATATTGATTGAAACGCTTCATTCTATCCACCTCTTTTTGTAAGTTTGATTCATTTCTTTCAACTTATGTATAACAGTAATTTAGTCTATCCTATTCTAAGAATTTTTATCCAAAAAATTAGTCGAACGACCTTTTAGAGTCTGTTCAAAAAGGAGGACAAAAAGAGCAAAGAAGTTCGAGGAAGCGAAGTCTTGAGCACCGGAGCGTATGTTTTGTATACGTGAGGAGCGGAGAGACGAGCTGACGAAGAAATTTGAAGCTATTTTTGCCGGACTTTTTGAACACCCTCTTTTAAAATAAATTTTTTAGGAAATCCCCCTTTTACTAAGAAATCTGTATTTTATTTGTTTCTTGATTTGCTGTATTCGATCTGCTGCTAATTTAGATGCATTGTAAACAAGTCACTAAATAAAAGTGCAGTTTTGCTTTTTTCCCTTTTCGGTGCCGAAAATTTTTTAGTTGGAAAAACTCTTATAAATGGACAATTACTCGTTCAACGGCTGTTCTCTCGGCATTATCAAACCGCACGCGTCCTATTAAGTCATACGGCTTACCAACGTGCTAAATTGAATACTTCACTATCCTTTGGGCACAGTTCATTTTGCAAACGGCATCTCCCGCGTCGCACACAAAAAGAAGGGGAACCAGTCCCCTCCTCTAAACTTAATAATTAGTTTGTATTTCTTAGCGGAGTTCGGACTCATCATCAATTTCTTGACCGATCTCTTTGAACATATCACGAACGTCAGCATCTAGATTATCCGTAGGGCCGCCATTACGTAATTCGTTATCAATGTTTCTTGCTCTAGTGAAAGTACTCTCATCCGTTACTACTCGTACTTCTTTTCCGGATGTCATGGAGCGAATTGCACTGCGTACTTTTTGTTCAACATCACGATCGTTTTGATTTTTTGTATCAACAGCAACTAAAATTTCATTTCCATTTACAATGGTACGTGCATCATCAACATTATTCATGTCTTTTACACGATTAGAGATTTTTTCTGCTAATCCGCCGTTATAATTATTTTTGTACGAAGCTTTTGCATTGTTGTTTTGACCCATCATTTGACCATGATAGTTGTAATCACTTCTTGAATAACGATTGTCACGAGCCATTCCACGATCCTCAGTAGCTTTAGGTCTAGTTGGATTGTTAACGCCAATATTATTACCATAATCCCCTACAGAATTACGATTAGAGTTTTGACCATTTCCCCCAAGAGTTGTTGGTCCATTGTTACCAGAATGACCGTTACTTCCACGGCTTGCATATTGACCATAACTGTAGGTTCCGGAACGACCATACAAATCTTGTTGACCTTTATGGTCTCCTCGATTTGTTTTGTTCGCTTCATTTACATGTTTTCGGTTTGTTCGTACATTTTGGACTCCCATCCGGTCATGATCTTCCCCAACGATACCATCATCTCTAGTGCCTATATTCCCAGCATGTCTTCCATTTGTTGAATTGTTATTAGATGTTCGGTCCAACATTTCTGTAACAGGACCATCATTGTCACGTTCAGGTAACCTTGCATTTCCGTTCCTCTCGCTATTGCCATTAGAGGGGTTTACATTTTCATTTGAGTAATAGCCTATAGGTCTAGCTGCATTCGTGTTGTTAGTACCCATTGCGCCTTCGTCATCATTTCCACCACAGGCAGTTAGACTACTCAGTAGAAAAGCAGTTGAAAGTGTATATAATACTTTCTTATTCAATGCAAATACCCCCATTTCATGATGGTTAGTATGAGTGAAAATCACTCCTTACTATCTTGGCATTAGAGGGGGAATTCTAGTCTGTCATATATAGGTAGCTAATTTCTTTATTAAAGTTTTGGAGGTGAGGCTGCGAGCTGACGTTTATGGTGAGACTGATTATGTAGTTTTTCAATAATTAGTCGATCTTGCTCTGGTATTGCTTCACCTTTTAGTAACTTGTCAATCATAGCATAGGTTGTACCCATTTCATTTTCGTCTGTTTGACCTTCCCAAAGTCCTGCACTTGGTGCTTTAGTAATTACATCATCTGGTACACCAAGGGCTATAGCTAACTCTCTTACTTCACCTTTTGTATAGTGAACAAGTGGCACTAAATCGACTCCGCCATCTCCATATTTTGTAAAATATCCAGTGTGCCATTCTGCAGCGTTGTCTGTTCCGACAACTAAATACCCAAAGTTATTGGCGACAGCATAAAGAGTCGTCATTCGTAAACGAGCTCTTGTATTAGCATCTCCCAACTTAGCAGCTTGTTCATTCCATGTTTGAAATCCTTTAAGCTGTTGCTCAATTTCTGAAAACATCATTTGATGAGTATTTGTCAAATCAATAACATAATGATCAATTCCGCTACTATTCACAACCTTCAGCGCATCCTCTTGATCATGAGGATTACTTTTACATGGAAGAATTAAGCCTAAAGAGTTATTTGGAAATGCACGTTTAATCAAGTAGGTAACAACAGCTGAATCTATTCCACCGCTAATTCCTACGATTGCACCCTTTAAACCTGCCTCTCTCACCTTTTCTTGAAGCCATACAACTAGTTTTTCAATCGTGTTCTCCATTAATTGATCATCTCCTACTTCATTTCACTTGTTTTTTATTTTATCATAGCTATGATGATACTTTAAACTCATTAGAAAAATGGTTCAATCGATAAAAATCTGATTTTCAAAAAAAAAGCTCCTTCCATTGTCTTCACTCCGATGATTTGGAACATATACAAAATTGCTATACACGGAGTATCCATTATTTTTTCTCATAATGTTCTAATTCCAAGTATGAAGTGTTAGAAAACCCAAAATCGTTTCTAGCTTTGAGTTTTTATATAGGTTTGAAAGTAACCAGAGGGAACATATAAGCGGAAACCTACATATATTGTCCGAAATCAGGATTTGTAAGCGATTTTTCATTTTTATCGTCCGAAATTCAAATTTATGAGCCGAAACAACACTTCTATTGGAATTAGTACAAATTTTTACATTTTTAAACTCTTTCCAAATAAATGCGGCACAAAACAGTGTTCAATACAAATTATGGAAATAAAAAAAGACGACTCATAAACGAATCGCCTTCAGAAGTTACTTATAAATTAAAATCATCATCATTGTCATTAAAATTAGGCATTCCCATAGGTCCCTGCATCATCGGAAATCCTGGTGCACCGAAGCCTTGTTGACCTTGAAGTGGATATCCTGGTTGGCTTCCTGTTGGATAGCCTGTTGGTGCTCCGTATCCCGGTTGGCCACCGGTTGGGTAGCCTAATGGTGCTCCATACCCCGGTTGGCCTACTGTCGAATAGCCTGTTGGTGCTCCGTATCCCGGTTGGCCTCCGGTTGGGTAGCCTGTTGGTGCTCCGTATCCCGGTTGGCCTCCGGTTGGGTAGCCTGTTGGTGCTCCATACCCCGGTTGGCCTCCGGTTGGGTAGTCTGTTGGTGCTCCATACCCCGGTTGGCCTCCTGTTGGATAGCCTGTTGGTGCTCCGTATCCTGGTTGCACTCCGGTTGGATAGCCTGTTGGTGCTCCGTATCCCAGTTGGCCTCCGGTTGGGTAGCCTGGTACGTCATAATCTGATTCATCATCTACTTGATAATACTGTGGTCCGTATCCTGGTTGACCTCCCATTGCAATGTTTGGTCCTCCAAATCCTGGTTGACCTCCACTCGCAAAGTTTGGTCCTCCAAATCCTGGTTGACCTCCACCTGCAAAGTTTGGTCCTCCGTATCCTGGTTGACCTCCAGCTGCAATGTTTGGTCCTCCGTATCCTGGTTGACCTCCACCTGCAAAGTTTGGCCCTACAAATCCTGGTTGACCTCCACTCGCAAAGTTTGGTCCTCCAAATCCTGGTTGACCTCCACCTGCAAAGTTTGGTCCTCCGTATCCTGGTTGACCTCCACCCGCAAAATTTGGTCCTCCGTATCCTGGTTGACCACCAGCCCCTATTCCGAATGGTGACATTCCGTGATGTCCACCATCATGACAGCCACAATCGTCATCCCCCGCACCAGCAATTTGCTGAGGGTAAGGATATCCTCCAGGCTGCATTCCTGGATAAAGATTTGGTTGCATCATGCCTTGCATATCAGTTAAATCATCCGCGTCCCCAACTGCGAAAGGACTAACCATTGATGGGTATACAGGTTGTGGAAATCCTTGTTGTGGATACCCTTGGTTTGGAAATCCTGGTTGTGCAAATCCTTGTTGCGGATACCCTTGGTTTGTGAATCCTGGTTGTGGAAACCCTGGATGGCCAAACATATGCGGAGGGCAGAATCCATAACCCGGAAGAATTGGAGAGATAGGAATACATTCTTCAGGTGCCATCTGTGGAGCTACTTGTGGTGATAATTGTGGTGCTTTCGGAACTTCTGGTACTTTTTCTTCAACCACAGGTGATACTGCAGTTGGCTGCTTGGGCATCAATCCTGGTAGAATATTAGTTGTTTGTGGAGCATTTTGATACGCCATATTTAAGTAGTAATTATTAATATCCATTTCAAGCTGTGGCAATTGTGGTACCTTTGGAACGTATGGCATTTTAGGCATTTCTTTTACAACTTCTGCCTTAACTTGTTCTTTCATAACTGGCTTTGGTGCTGGTGATAAATCAACATATGGTTGCTTTACTTCTTCTTTAACTGGTGATAATTGTGTCTCTTTAAAGATTGGAGATTCTTTCTTTTGGACAGGTACACCCGCTGTAGGAACTTTAATTTTCATCCCCGGCATGATCATATCTGGATTGCTTAATTGCGAGTTTAATTGCTTTAACTCTTCAAAATCTACTCCGTACTTTTGGGCGATTTTCCAAAGCGTATCACCTTTTTGAACAATATGGATCTTCACGAATATCCCTCCCATGGCAAATTCTTTACAGTGTATGCTTCTCTAGGCTAATTGCCACTCTTCTTCATCACAACTTATGCGAAAGAAGAAAAAAATATGCCAAGGCTAGCATTCGAAGTGCCAAACACTTGTCAGGAGGTTTCAAATGTTTGGGTATACGTAATTTCAGGTTTAATTTGGGGTTAGAAAAGAGCGTATATAAAGTAGGGCTTTATCTAAATGGTCAAATAAAAAAAGCCTGGAATTCCAGGCTTTAGTTAGCTCGCTCAAGCATTCTGTTTAAGGCTAGAATCGCATTGTGAGCTATAGATTTATCTACCTTTATTTGATTGTGAATGCTGCCACTCTCTATTGTCTCAAGAGACCATAGTAAATGGGGAAGATCAATACGGTTCATAGTAAGGCACGGGCACATATGTGGGTTAAGAGAGATAATTTGTTTATCAGGATGCTGACTAATAATCCTTTTTACAAGATTCATTTCTGTACCAATGGCCCACTTACTTCCTGGAGGTGCTTTTTCGATTGCTTCAATAATGTATTTCGTCGAACCAGCGTAATCAGATAATGCTACGACTTCACGGCTACATTCTGGATGGACAATAATATTCATATCCGGATGCTCAGTTCTAACTGTTTCTACATTTTGGATCGTAAAGTTCTCGTGAACAGAGCAGTGCCCTTTCCATAAGATCACTTTGATTGTATCCACATCTCCATCAAATTCTAGCTCGTCTGTAATGGGATTCCAAATCGCCATTTGCTCGAGGGGAACTCCAATATCAAAGGCAGTATTTCTGCCGAGATGTTGATCTGGTAGAAAGAGTATCCTCTCTTTTTGGGTAAATGCCCATTCGACCATGCTTGTAGCGTTTGAAGAAGTAACCGTAGCACCACCATTTTTCCCACAAAATGCTTTGATAGCAGCAGTCGAGTTTACATAGGTTAGAGGCAAGATGGTATCGCCAAATAGGGACATTAGCTTTTCCCATGCACGCTCTGTTTGATAAATGTTTGCCATATCCGCCATGGAACACCCTGCTCGCATGTCTGGAAGGATTACCTTCTGCTCGTCTGTCGTTAAGACATCTGCCGTTTCAGCCATAAAATGAACACCACAGAAAACAATGTATTCTGCTTTTGTATTGGATGCTGATTGCTGAGCTAGCTGTAAGGAATCCCCAGTTGAATCTGCGAATTGAATGACTTCATCCTTTTGATAATGATGACCTGGAATATACAATTTTTCCCCGAATTGATGTTTAATCTCTCGGACACGTTGTTCCATCTCTAATGTAGACATATTTTTATATTTTTCAGGTAAGGTGGCTTCTGTTGTCTTTAAAGCTTCTACTATATTCATTTTCTATTTCCCCCTTACATCCTTCCAGCCAGTCACAAAGCTGATATCAAGTGCTTTATATGAATGGGTGAGCATTCCAAGTGAAATATAATCCACACCTGTTTTACCATACTCGTGTAATTGCTCTATTGTAATACCACCTGATGCTTCAGTAATTACATGTTTAGGAACTAAGCACACAAATTCTTCCACTTCAGTAGGAGTGCGATTGTCAAACATGATAACATCAGCACCTGCATCAACAGCTTCCAACACCGCTTCTTTTGATTCTGTTTCAACTTCAAGTTTTACCATGTGACCTACATTTTCTCGTACCGCCATAACCGCGTTTGTAATAGATCCACTAAAGGCGATGTGATTATCCTTAATCACGACACCATCATATAAGCCAAAACGATGATTAGAACCTCCACCACACGAAACCGCATACTTTTCAAACATTCTCAGGCCTGGAGTGGTTTTTCTTGTATCACATATTTTTGTATGAT
Source organism: Bacillus sp. DJP31 (assembly GCF_049310945.1). Lineage (NCBI taxonomy): Bacteria > Bacillati > Bacillota > Bacilli > Caryophanales > Bacillaceae > Bacillus > Bacillus sp. DJP31. The sequence continues at coordinate 175,496 of NZ_JBMERO010000002.1, forward strand.
CACTATTAAGTGCTCTCACTGCTTTGGATGTTAAGGTAGCAATCCCACTCATTCTTTGCAGTAGATTTAAGATAATTCTTTCACCTGTTAGTAAATAAACGATAGGTCCTTTTACTGTTGCAATTGTATCTCCAGGAGTTATTCGATCACCGTCGCTCTTATGAAGCGTCACTTCAATTGAGGAATCAAATAAGTGTAAACATTCCTTTATCACGATGACACCTGCTAAGATGCCTTCTTCTTTAGCCAAAATCTTTCCTTCACCTATTTGAGTGGAAGGAAAAATGGAAGTTGAAGTTAGATCCTGTTCACCGATATCTTCTAGTAAAAATCGTTTAAGTTCTTCACGTAGTTTTATAATATTCATTTCTTCCTCCTAGCAAACACAAGCATTTTCTGTATTATTACGGATTATTTGATGGTGATCCCACTCTTTTTCCACCCCAGGAAAGTCTGACCTGTAATGGCAGCCTCTACTTTCTTCTCTTAGTAAAGCCGAACTAGCAATAAGCCAGGCAGTTGTCATCATATTGACTTGAGTAATAGTTTCTTTTGAAAAATTGACCTCTTTTGGAGTCAGCTTTGTAAAAGGTTCCAAGTAGTGAACCAAAGCCTCTAAATCTTCCTTATTTCGGATTATCCCCACTGATTTCAAGACAATTTTTTTGATTTGCTCCTTGGTCGGTAATTCTTTAACAGTTGTCAGATGTTTAGTAGAATGAACTGCTTCAGACCAGTCAATTGGCACTTTTACATTTTGATCCAAAATAAATTCTGCAAGCTGGTTTGAAAATACAATCCCCTCTAATAAAGAATTACTAGCCAACCTATTCGCCCCATGTACTCCAGTACAGGCTACCTCGCCAACCGCGAATAAACCTCGGAGACTACTTTGACTAAACTCATTTACCTTAATACCACCCATCATAAAATGAGCACCTGGAACAACTGGTATTTTCCCCTCTTTAATTGGTGCACCATTTTTCTCACATAAAGTTGTGATGGTAGGAAAGCGATCTGTAAAGTCTTCAATCATTGAAATATCTAAATGAATGAGTTCGCCTTTTTGGATTTCTTCAAAAATAACTCTTGAGACGATATCTCTGGGTGCTAAATCTAAGAGAGGATGCTGATTCTTCATAATCCTTCGGCCGGATTCTGAACGCAGGATTGCTCCTTCACCTCTCACTGCTTCTGAGATTAGTCCAGGACAAATACCGTCACTATACAATAGTGTCGGATGAAACTGAACAAATTCCATATCGACAAGATCAACCCCAGCCCGATAGGCCATAGCATAACCATCTCCTACTATAGTAGAAGCATTAGAGGTAAACTCATATAATCCACCACAGCCTCCTGTTGCCAAAATAATACTATCTGCAAAATAGGAGACTAGTTGATTTTCTTCATCTATTGCTTTTACGCCAATACATTGATCTTTATGGACAACTAAATCAATGGCCATTTGGTGTTCAATAATGGTCACATGATCCTTTATTTGTTGAAAGAGGAAGTTTGTAAGTGCCTTTCCTGTTGCATCTCCGCCAGCATGGAGAATTCTTCGCTTTGAATGAGCCCCTTCTTGACCAAGTAAAATCTTTCCTGCTGAATCTAAGTCAAACTTCATGCCTTGCTGAATTAAATCGAAAATATAGGTAGGACCTTTCTCGACTAGATTTTTTACTGCCTGTTTATCATTATGCTGACAGCCAGCAATCATGGTATCCTGATAATGCAATTGCCAATGATCTTCACTTGAAAATGCTGCTGCAACCCCACCTTGTGCAAGCATCGAGTTACTGTTGTATTTCGTACCCTTTGTGAAAATAATCACATTCTTCTTCATACATAAACGACTTGCAATCACTAAAGCCGCTAAGCCGCTACCAACAATCAAAACATCTGTTTTAGGCATACAAATGCCTCCTACTATGTTAAAGTATATACTACTGTCTTGACACCTATATTTACATATATTTATACGAATGACAAGAGTTATTTTGTAGGTTATATTGTTCAACCAACTAAAAACCTAAGAGGTGCAACGAAATGATTTACTTAGATTATGCAGCAGCAACCCCAATGAGGGAGGAAGCAATCGATATTTATACAGAAGTAGCGAGGAACTTTTATGGAAATCCTAGTAGCTTACATGACACCGGTACCAAGGCAGCTACCCTTTTAGAGACTTGCCGCTCAGAGCTCGCTGGATTATTGGGTGGTGTCAAAGAAGGGGTCTATTTTACAAGTGGTGGCTCAGAGTCAAATATATTAGCGATACGATCCCTACTAAATGGTGCTGGAAAAAAGGGCAAACATCTCATTACAACAAAGATCGAACACTCTTCTGTTCATCATTTATTTCAACAGTTAGAAAAAGAAGGATATAGTGTTACGTACTTATCGGTAAATGTAGAAGGACTCATTGATATAAACGAACTCACTCTCGCCATCACACCACAAACTTTATTGGCTTCGATCCATCATGCCAATTCAGAAATTGGCACGATCCAACCCCTTCAACAAATCGGGGAGATTTTACATGAACACGGTGTGCTGTTTCATGCTGATTGTGTTCAAACATTTGGAAAGGTTCCGATTCATGTAATGACTAGTCATATTGACAGCTTATCCATTTCCAGTCATAAACTATATGGACCTAAAGGTGTCGGAGCATGTTATATAAACCCAAGGATAAAATGGCTACCCTATTACGAAGGGACATCCCACGAAAAGGGATTTCGCCCTGGCACTGTTAATGTACCAGGTATTGCAAGTTTTTTACGTGCAGCCCAGCTGATTCATGAACAATTAGAAGTTGAATCAAAACGCTTCTTAGCACTTCGTGAGAAGTTTACAGATGGTCTTCAAAAAAGGGGATTGCCGATATGTGTAGAAGGCCATTTAACAAGCTGCCTCCCTCACATTTTAGGATTAACCATTGAAGGGATAGAGGGACAATATACGATGCTCGAATGCAATCGCTATGGGCTTGCTATATCAACTGGAAGTGCATGCTCAGTGGGAAAACAAGCCCCATCTAAGACCATGATTGCCATTGGGAAAACTCCTCAAACAGCTAAACAGTTTATTCGTTTATCCTTCGGAAAATGGACAACGGAATCAGACATCGATAAATCTCTAGATGTATTCCAAAATATTATTACAGCATTTCATACTAAGTAGGAGTGACCAGTGAGCAATGAAAACCACTACAAAAAAATTCTCAGGCACAAACCGAAGAGAACAACTACTAAAATGGCTTAAGTCTGCGACAGCCCCACTTACAGGAAATGAGCTTGCAGAACTGACGCATGTAAGTAGACAAGTCATTGTACAAGATATCTCACTGCTAAAGGCAAAAAATGAACCGATTATTTCTACTTCTGGTGGATATCTTTATTTACAGGCAACACAAGAGACACCTACTTTTCAACAGGTTATTGTGTGTAAGCATTCACCTGAACAAACGAGAGAAGAATTATGTTTAATTGTCGATCATGGAGTATGTGTGAAGGACGTTAAAGTAGAACATCCTGTTTACGGGGATTTATCTGCTTCTGTAATGGTAAGCAATCGAATGGAAGTAGAGCAGTTTTTGAATAAAATTTATTATACCAACGCACCTCTACTATCTCAGTTGACAGATGGACTTCATCTGCATACGTTAGAAGCAGATTCTATGGCTAAAATAAATGCAGCTTGTGATTCTTTGAAGATGGCTGGGATCTTAGTTGAATCGTAAGTAAAAGCTCTTATCTCATCGGATAAGAGCTTCTATTTTTATTACTGGATAGCTTCCTAGGCATGTCACTCCACACCCAAGTGCTTCTAGCTCACTTATCGCTCCAGGTATTAAAATAGTATCCATAGCCCTGTCAATATCAATAATAAACAAATAATTTCCCAGTCCCGTTTTCATGGGTCTTGATTCGATTTTTGTCAGGTTAATTTTTCTCCATGCGAAAGCAGCTAGTACTTGATGTAATGTTCCAGCTTGATCTGATGGAAGAGTTACAATGAACGTAGTTTTATTATTCGGAGTGGAAGTGGTTAAACTCTCCCCCTCTTGACTGTGGATGATGATAAATCGGGTGTGATTACTTTCATAGTCCTGAATATTGTTAGCTCTAATGGTTAGTCCATATTCAACTGCTGCAAGCTCATTAGCGATTGCGGCGATGTTCTGCTCAGGATGATTTGCCACAAACTGCGCGGCTGCACTAGTTGATAAGGTTTGAGTCTGCTGAGCATCTGGATACGTTGTGGCAAAGAATTTCCTGCATTGTGCAAGAGCATGAGAATGCGAATAGACCGCTGTGATTTGTTCTACATGATCTTGATTATTTGGATGTACCATCAACTGCTGTTGGATTGGAACAATGATTTCTCCAATAATAGGGAGTGGATGCTCATGGATTAAATAATCCAAGGTGATTGTCACTGATCCTTCAATTGTATTCTCAAGAGGCACCACTCCGAAGGTAACCTCTCCATTTTTAACTGCATCAAGACAATCATAGATGGAGGCATATGGTACTCTCTTCTCATTGTGAAAAATGCTCTTAACCGCATATTCCGTAAAAGTTGCTTTTGGCCCTAAATATCCTACCGTTGTCAAAATGGATCCCCCTAATCTTAAAAAAGTGCTAGTTTGAGGCTTTCTTCAATTTTTTAAACCGAATGAACCTCTCACGCTAAACTTTTTATCAAAAAAAGATAAATTAAATGGTTCTAATCAAAAAAAGTCTACGTTTAGATGAAAAATCCACTATATACACATTGCTTTCACATATTTCATGCCTAGTTCCATGCAGATAAATAAAGTTTTCAGCTATTTGAGCGAGTTCTAGATAGAATAGGACAAGTTTCCGCTGTCCAAATTTCTTATACTACCGGAAATCTGAATATATAAGCCGCATTCAGGATATTTGATCCGTTTTTTATTTTTATAAGCCAAAATTTAAATATATGAGCCGGAATACACCTTTTATAAGAAATTATACATAATTTACCTATATCATTACTCTGCTCCAACTGATACTCAAATTTAGAGTTGGATATAAAATCTAAAAGAACATAAGGTGCAAGCGCCAGGTTTAGCCAAGTAACAAGCAAATGTTCCAAAGCGAAGAAAAGGGTGACCTCCCCCTTTATATGATTCAGGTTATTTGACCTCAGGCGGACTGGGCGCTGGAGCTGGATTCAAATGTACCCACCCTATAAATTCTGATAGTAAGAAAAAAAGCTGTCACAATGACAGCCCTTTAATCAACAAAATCAAATTCTAAATCCAACAGTCTAATTGTGTCCCCGTCTTTAGCGCCACGTTCTCGTAGCTCGTCATCGACACCCATTGTTCGAAGCTGTCTTGCAAATCGTTTGATTGATTCCTCTCTAGAAAAATCAGTCATTTTAAATAGCTTCTCAATTTCTTCACCTGTTAGCACAAAAGCCCCGTCATCATCTCTAGATATGAAGTATTTCCTTGGGTCAGCCTCATGCTTGTAAATAACTCTTGTATTGGTTGGATCAACAGCCACTTGAAGTGGGAACTCTTCTGTTTGATCGAGTAAATCTGCTGTAGCAAATAAAAGTTCTTTAATACCCTTTCGAGACACAGACGAGATTGGGAAAATTTGAATATCCTCATTCAGCTTTTCTCTGAATGCTTTTAAGTTTTCTTCAGAGCCAGGCATGTCCATTTTATTGGCAGCGATGATTTGAGGACGTTCCATTAGACGTAGATTATATTCCTGCAACTCTGCATTTATGGTGACATAATCCTCATAAGGATCGCGGCCTTCTGTACTTGCCATGTCAATGACATGAACTATTACTCTTGTCCGTTCAATGTGTCGCAAAAATTGATGCCCTAAACCGACCCCTTGATGTGCCCCTTCAATTAATCCAGGCAGATCAGCCATGACGAAGCTTCTTGAATCATCTGCTTGAACAACACCTAAGTTCGGAACAATGGTAGTAAAGTGGTATTCAGCAATTTTAGGCTTGGCTGCCGATACAACAGACAATAGAGTTGATTTTCCTACACTCGGGAATCCAACTAACCCTACATCAGCAAGAACCTTTAATTCTAATGTTACATTTCGCTCTTGTCCTGGCTCCCCATTTTCAGAGATTTCAGGGGCTGGATTTGATGCGGAAGCAAATCTTGAGTTTCCTCGTCCTCCACGTCCACCTTTAGCAATAACAGCCCTTTGACCATGCTGAACCAAATCAGCGATGACATTTGTTGAAGCTTCATCTATCACAATTGTTCCAGGTGGTACTTTAACAATTAGGTCTTCCGCGTATTTACCATGTTGATTTTTGGACATACCATGTTCACCACGGTCGCCTTTAAAATGCCTTTTAAAACGAAAGTCCATTAACGTACGTAAACCTTCTTCTACTTCAAAGATAACATTGGCGCCTTTACCACCATCACCACCAGCTGGACCACCTAAAGGGATATACTTCTCACGACGATAGGCAACACTTCCATTGCCACCATCTCCGCCTTTTACATAAATTTTGACCTGATCGACAAACAATACGAACACCACTCTTTTTAAATTTTCTAGGTAATACTTACAATACTTACACCATTTGTTGAAATGCTTTTGTTTTTTCTACTATCTCAGTAAAAAAAATAAACGTTACGAACCAATCCGTATTTCAATAGATAATTCATTTTCATTAACATGTAGATCAGATAGCTTAATCATTTCAATCCAATCTTGTGATTGAAGCCATTCTTTTACTTTACGTGTATCTGTTATTGTTCCATTAAAATCAAAAAAGAAACGGACTTCTGTGCCGATTGGGTCAATGGAAATACTTAGGTGATTATCACCAATTTTCATAACTGATTCGTCTAATATAGTAAAAAATTGTTCACACCAATTCTTTATATGAACATCATAATGGGATAGATTAATGGGATCTCCTAGAACCTCAAACTCAAGAATGAAATGATGGCATTCCCAGTTGTAGGTCATTAAAAATCCTGCTAAATCTCGTAATTGAAGATTGGTCAGCTTAGCCTCATTTTGCGCTTCGATCACGATCTCTTCAATGATCTCTTTCGCGCGTTCTATTCGATCTAACGCCAAGTTCCCCTTAATTAGCTGCAGCTTGTTTAACCAGTCATGGCGTGAGTGCTGTAATACCTCTACTACATTCCAATCCTTCATGGACACACTCCCTTTCACGAGACTTGCACCACTTATGCGATTCTCATATTAAATACAACTCTACATGTATTTGTCATTATAACAAAGTTTTAGCAATAAAAGAATGTCTTGCTAGAATTCATTGTTAACCAACAAATATTCGAAGTTTACATTTCAAGAACAAAAAACAAACTCTAACCTTACAAAGGTTAGAGTTTGTGAATGTATGTTTTACGCTTCTTGAGCAGTAGGATATACACTTACTTGCTTACGGTCACGGCCAAGTCGTTCAAACTTAACCACTCCGTCAACCTTTGCAAATAGAGTGTCGTCACCACCACGTCCAACATTTAAACCTGCATAAATCTTAGTACCGCGTTGACGGTAAAGAATTGAACCACCTGATACAAATTGTCCGTCAGCACGCTTAGCTCCAAGACGCTTTGACTGAGAGTCACGTCCGTTTCTTGTAGAACCTACACCCTTTTTAGATGCGAAAAACTGAAGGTCTAATCTTAACATTGAATCCACCTCCTATTATTTTACTTGTTAGTTGTAATAGTTATAAAATCCGAATAGGATCTTTCAATTGTTTGGAGTGATACAAGCATACTTTCCATAAGTAACTGAACTTTATCTTGAATGATACCACTATCATTTGTTGGAATCACAAAGCGGAGAAATCCACTCTTCCCTTGTTCCACTTGGAGAACTACACCACACAGTTCTTCAACTGCATTTGCTGCACCAAATGAAACGGCAGATACACCTGCACAAACAATATCTTTTCCTGGTTCATCAAATTCAGCATGACCTTCAATCGTAACCGATTGTAAGAGTCGATTTAATGACCGGGTTATTGTAATTTCAATCATAAAAGTAAACCTTATGCGTTGATTGTTTCAATAACAACTTTAGTATACGGTTGACGATGACCTAGTTTACGGTGATAGTTTTTCTTAGCCTTATACTTGAAGACAGTAATCTTCTTAGCACGACCTTGCTTTTCTACCTTTGCCGAAACAGTTGCTCCTTCTACTAGTGGGCTACCAACTTTAACGTTGTCTCCACCTACGAAAAGAACCTTGTCAAACGTAACAGTATCACCTTCACCTGCTTCTAATTTTTCAATGTAGATAGCTTGGCCTTGTTCAACTTTTACTTGCTTACCACCAGTTTCAATAATTGCGTACATACTTGCACCTCCTTAGTATACCCAGACTCGCCATTACAGGTATTTGACAAACAATAACGCTTGTGGATCTCTTCGTCTTTCGAATTAATCTTCTTGCTAAGTTTGTCAACTTTTCAGTAAAACCTATTCTGTGCGGTTGTAGCACGGGTGCCGCTACAAACAATAACATACCAATGTTATCACAAGGCAATTTACTAGTCAACCAATATTTAGTCGATCTTCAATTTCTTTGACGGAACCTATATGCCGTAAAACATAAGTTGGCTTCGAATCTACTCGTTCAGTAAAAAAAAGGTTCATATGTAAGTTGTTCTCTACCGTTTCTTGAAGCTGAGTATTTTGATTGGTGAAAATGTCTAAAATATCCTTAGTTGCTTCCACCCAGATTGCCTCAGCATCATATCCTCTTAGTTCAAGTAATTCTCGTTCAAGCTTATAGGCTAGAGAATATTTCGATGGAACAAACCCATTTCCACATGTATGACACGCTTCCATTCGCTGTAAAAAAAGAGTTTCCCTCACTCTTTTACGTGTTATTTCAAGAATGCCTAATTGTGTAAACCCATAAACAATTGTTCTCGTCCGGTCTTGAGTTACTTGTTGTTTCATTAACTCGATAATTCGATTCCGTTCGTCTACTGATTTCATATCAATAAAATCAACTAAAATCATTCCACCTATATCACGGAAACGAATTTGCCGAGCAACCTCTAATGCTGCTTGTTCATTGGTTTTCCAAACAGTATCCTTAAGATTAGTCTTTCCCGTGAATTTACCAGTGTTAACATCAATAATCGTCATAGCCTCAGTATGTTCAAAAACTAGATAGGAGCCATTAGGAAGCCACACTGTTTTTTTGTTTAGTTTCTCTATTTCTTGTTCAATTTCATAATGAGAAAATATATTTTCTCTTTTTAAATGGTAGGAGAATTTCACCTGCGGATACATGTCTCTTAATCGCTTGTAAGCATCCAATTCATCGACTACGATTTCATCAATTGTAGATATTCCAATGTCTTGAATCAACTTATCAGACATCCTGTCAAAGCTTTTAAGCAAGGTAGGACGTTTTGTCTCAATCATTATATTTCTTATTTCTTTGTATTCATTTCTAAGCCGGTTGAGCTCTTGAGTTACAATGAGTGGAATCTGCTCTTGTGCTGCTGTTCGCACGATAACACCCTCATGGTCAGAAAGAAGAGATTGCATCTCGCTTTTCCAAAGAGATCTGATTGCTTCACTTCCCATTTTTTTTGAGACAGCAATATAATCTCCATTTGGTACATATACAACATATTGACCAGGGAATTCAATCATATTGGTTAATTTGGTGCCTTTCGTCCCCACACTATTCTTCTCTACCTGCACGAGTAAAAGCTCTCCTTCTCGCACAAATTCACTTATATTCTTCTTTTTTCTTTCTTCTATCGATAGAGGATACGACTGAAAAGAATGCAGTTGATCACGATGAAGGAAACCGTTCTTTTCTAATCCGATATCAACAAACGCAGCTTGCATACCAGGAAGTACCTTTGTTACTCGGCCCATATAGATGTTTCCATTCAAGTCCACAGAAGATGGATGGCTAAAATAAAACTCAACTGCCTTATTATTTTCTAGGACAGCTACTCTTTTTTCAGACGACAGTAGGTTCATTATCAATGTTCTTTTCAACTTCTATTCACCACTTTATGTATACATTAGTTACACTTTACTGGTAGTTTAGAGCAGAAGTCAATAATCGCGAATTAAATCCTTCATCTTAATTGATGTGAGTTTTTTTGAAAAATAAGCATGTAACAGTTCATTTTCATCGAGTTCAACACTTTGTTTACTATTTTCCACAATAACTATTGAATGTTTATAGCCACGAGAGAATTTATTTAATACGTCCATAATGTAATCCGTTTCTTTTACAAGCAAAGGCTTTAGCCTGGTGAAATGTTGCTGCTTCCCGTAGTATCGTTCTAGCAAAAAGCGAATATATACATAGGAGCCTTGCTTCCATTCCATATATAGGGAGAAAAGTAAAAAGGAAAAAATGACCCACGAGTTTAAGTGACTCGGTTGTATGGTAAAAGTAATAATGGCAAAAAGAACTAACAAGATACTTGAAACTAGCATAGTCATACGGTGTGCTTTTGAAAAGGGCAGTTTCCAAGAGAAAAAGACAAATAATAGCTTGCCACCATCTAGAGGCCAAATAGGTAACAAATTAAAACATAGAATCATAACATTATGAAAAATAAATAACTCGAAGTTTTGAGATGATATAAAGTTAGCTAAGTAGCCTAAATAAGCTACCCCAAGTAACCAAATATGTTGTATGGGACCGGCAAGTATCACAAGAAGTTCTTCCTTTAATGGCCGATTTCCGTGCTCATCTAGCTCCACAACTCCCCCAAATGGTAGAAGTTGAATTTTTTTTATTCTCCAACGAAAAAAAAGGGCCATTCCAGCATGACCCATTTCATGACATAGCACAATCAGGAAAACCATTATTAGTTCTCTAAAGTGGCCAGTTACGATACTAATCCCAATTATGAACCAGAATAATGGGTGTATGCTGAATTTTTGTGTGAGTTCCAAAACCCTCTTACTCAATGTTAATCACCTGAATTGGATCAATAAAACTATCATCTTTTTTGATTGCGAAATAAAAGGTCCCATTGACTCCATCACTAGCCTGAGAAGATTTTCCAATCTCTGTTCCTTTTTCAATAAATTGATATAAGAGAACTTCTGTATCTCCTAAGTTTCCATACCATGATTCTGTTCCATCACTATGCTGAACTTTGACCGTAATCCCACCGATACCATCCTCTTGTCCAATGGAATTGACGTAGCCCCCATTAATCGCTTCAACTGCAGAATTACTGGCTGTTTCAACCATAATACCTTGCCCGTTTTTCTCGAAGTTTTCTAAGATTTTCATTCCAGAGGCTGGCACAGCATATTGCTTTGACGTTTCTGCCGTTTCTTTTTGCAGACTAACCGGTAATAGAGCTAACGGTTTGCCAAATTGACCTTCGTACCAAGTAGTCACTGCAGCAAATTGAAAATCGTTTTCCATCGTTTTTGTGACAAATTCACGAGCAGGCTCTAATCGTGCTGATCCATCTTTATACATAATGGCAACTACAAGGAGAAGGCATGCAGCTCCCAAAATTTTAAACATCAACCATTCTTTTTTAAACAAAGGGTGTGAATTTGTATTTAATCCACCTTCATAAGAATCAAATGGTGCGACTCCATGTCGTTCTTCATCTCTTGCAAAATAGTTTGGCACCGGGTTTTCACTTCGAGGTGACTGATGACTAGAATATTGCTTTTTTTCTCTTTGTCGATTCGCAATACGCTTACGAATTTCATCCGCTCGTTGACTCATGTTTCTCATCATTCCCTTAGATAGAGTTTGTACATTTTATGACTTGTCCTGAACATATATGCTAAAAAACTCTGTTCAAATTGAATGTTGATTCAAAATAGAAACAAAAAAACACCCCAAATTTGGGATGCTCAGGAATTACTTTGTATTTATAAAGCCTAATTTCAAAAGGTTTCATCTATTTAACGAATTCCAAAAAATTTCTTTACCTTTGAAAAGACACCTTTGTCCTCATCTAGTAATTGAAGAGGCACAGACTCTCCTAAAATTCTTCTGGCTATATTTCGATAGGCTAGTGATGCTTTGCTAGTTGGATCAAGGACTATAGGCTCCCCACTATTTGAAGCACGAATTACACTATCATCATCCGCTACAATTCCTATTAAATCGATAGATAAGATATTGACAATTTCGTCAACATCAAGCATTTCCCCACTTTTTACCATATGGTTTCGAATACGGTTAACAATTAACTTGGGTGGCTCAATCTTTTCTTTTTCTAGTAATCCTATTATTCGATCTGCATCTCTGACAGATGATAGCTCTGGAGTCGTGACAACAATTGCTTTATCTGCTCCTGCCACTGCATTTTTATAACCTTGTTCAATTCCAGCTGGGCAATCAATAATTACATAATCGTAATCCTGCTTTAGCTCCGTTATTAGTTTCTTCATTTGCTCTGGACTAACAGCTGACTTATCAACGGTTTGGGCAGCAGGCAATAAAAATAAACACTCAAACCTTTTATCTTTAATTAAGGCTTGATGAATCTTGCAACGATTTTCTACAACATCAACAAGATCATAGATTATTCGATTTTCTAGTCCCATTACTACGTCTAAATTCCGAAGACCTATATCTGTATCTACTAGACAAACACGTTTACCTACAAGAGCCAACGCGGTTCCGATATTTGCTGAAGTTGTCGTTTTACCTACTCCACCCTTACCAGATGTTATAACTATAGCTTCTCCCACGTTACACACCCCTCTCTAATATCCTTAAACTTAAATCCGGTCTAAGCAAAGATAAAACCTGTAATCGGTCTATCATAATTTGTTCTTTCTCATTGATATAAGCACATTCCATCTCGTTTTTTGAGTCTTGGAATCGATCTGGGGCTCTATTTATAATATCACATATTTTCAGCTGTGCAGGTTTCATAACAGAGGCAACAATAACGGCTTCCTTCCTTCCGTCCCGACCCGCATAGGCTTGTCCACGTAATGCACCCATCACAAATATATTTCCATCTGCAATAACGGACCCACCAGGATTCACATCACCAATTAACAGTAAGTCACCTGGAACCTCTAACACTTGACCAGACCGTACCATTCTGCAAACTGTGGTCATTCCTGATTGTTTCATCCATTTTAGTGCTTCTACTTTAGTAATAACTTCACTTTCTATGGATCCCACTGTGAAGTTCTTTTTCTTCCGTATTAATTTTCTTAATATTTCTTCTTGCGAGTTTGTTATATACCTAGTTCCTACTTTTACATGGACTTCTAATGGAGGACTATCTGGCAGTATTTGTTGATTGGCAGATAGCTTTTCCTCAATTTCCGTTAGTAGTTCTTGGAACGAACAACGATCATCGAGATGTAACGTTAAGCCATCCTTAGTCCCTTTGATTGTCACATATTGATGCTTATGTCCCATCACTTACCCTTCACCTCATACATTAAAATTTCGACATGCTACTCGTTTTTCCTCTTCGATTACAAAAAAATCTTCTAATAAAGTCATATATAAATGAGCCTCTAAAATGCTTATGTATTTTTCAAGTCCAAAAAAACTTGGCATCTGCCAAGTTTTATTGTACATCACTCATCCTTATTTGTATCAAGTATTAAGAAAAAATGTTTTCTAAGTGGAATAAAGAATAAAATAACAAACGCTAAATTCAAAATCAATGTCGGAAGTAAGCGAATGGTTAGAAAATACTCCACCGGTATGGATGTTGCCTTTATAAGTAGTTGGATACCGTAAACAAAGAAGTCCAAGATAGAGATGGTGAATAAACTGACAATTGTTACGGTTAGCGTATTGATGTGCAGAACTCGCATAATACTAGCAACGATATAAGCTAAAAGCGTGAATGAAAACGTATAGACACCGATTAAATTTGTATACATTAAGTCATATAATAATCCGAGCACGAATCCGTAGGTCATCCCCGTCGACACCCTCGTAAACATGGTAATGATGACAATCATGACCATTACAAACCTCGGGACCATAATTCTCTCTACCCCAAAAAATTCTGACGGGAGAATTTGAACAAAAACACTTTCAAAGATAAAGCAAATAATCGCTAAAAAAGGTAAAAGCCACTTTCTCACTCCTCTTCCACCTCTTCGTCCTCAATAACATCTGCCTCACTCATCATCGTCCGGTCCACAATAATAACATGATCAATATCGTAAAAGTCAGCTGATGGTTTTACATAAGCCGTCTTTGTTAAACCATATTCATCTGGAGCCACTTCAATGACCTCTCCTATGATTAATCCTTCAGGAAATACTCCTCCCGAGCCAGATGAGATAACCATATCTTTTTCTTGAACATCAGCGTCATAGGGTATTTTCTTAAATATAAGGGCCTCTCTCGTTTCATCATATCCTTCAATAATTCCAAACGTTTTGTCTTTCCCTTGGATGATTGCTGCAATTCGGTTCGTTCGATCTGGAGCACTAAGTAGCTGAATAGTCGAACTAAAAGGTGAGACATACTGAACCTTTCCAACAAGCCCTTCTGATGTAATAACCGGCATATCAGCTTCTACTCCGTGATTACTTCCTCTGTTAAGTGTCAAAATTTCATGCCATCTATCAGGATTTCTAGCGATGACAGTCGCTTGAATGGCGTTATAGTCCCGAATACTTTCTGTTTTATCTAGCAAAGCCCGAAGTTTTTTATTTTCATCGTCTAATGTTCTAACATTTACGGACATCTCTACATACTCTTCTAATTTTGCTTTTAACTCGGTGTTTTCTTTATATGTATTTCGTAAGCTGTTCACATTTTGGAAAAAGACCTTTAACTCGTTTGCAGGATAATGGAATATGCTTACTACTCCGCCAACTGAATCTTTAATGAACTGTTCAGGCCAAGTCAGCTTCTCACGGTCGTTAATAGAAAAACCAATCAATGCCACTAGAATGATGATACTGACAAGAAGAATAATAAGACGTTTGTTTAAGAAAAACTGTGGCATGATCTCCACCCTCTTTATAACTTATATATATTCGGCAAGAAAGACCTAAGAAAAACTTCCTTAGGTCAATTAATTAATATCTACGGTTTGAGTATTTCGCTTTGTTTTTAAATATATCAATATTATCAAGTGATTTACCAGTCCCAATAGCGACACAATCTAACGGGTTCTCAGCAACAAGTACTGGCATACTCGTTTCTTCACTAATGACCTTATCGAGATTTCTTAGCAGTGCGCCTCCACCTGTTAAAACAATGCCGCGGTCCATGATGTCTGCTGCAAGTTCTGGTGGTGTTCTTTCAAGTGTAACCTTGACTGCTTCTACAATGGCAGATACAGTGTCCTTTAAAGCTTCTGCTACTTCTTTAGCTGATATGGCAATGGTCTTTGGTAATCCTGTTAGTAAGTCACGGCCACGGATATCCATGTCGTCTATACCTTCAGGAATTCCCGCTGAACCGGCTTCAACCTTTAGCATTTCAGCCGTACGTTCACCAATCAATAGATTGTAATTCTTCTTAATATATTGCATAATCGCTTCGTCCATTTCATCTCCTGCAATGCGAATGGATTGACTTGTGACAATTCCGCCTAGAGAAATGATCGCAACCTCAGTCGTTCCCCCACCGATATCTACAACCATACTACCAGTTGGCTCCCAAACGGGAAGATTTGCTCCTATGGCCGCTGCAAAAGGTTCTTCAATCGTAAATGCGTCTCTTGCACCTGCTTGCTTTGTTGATTCGATTACCGCACGTTCTTCAACTTCTGTGATACCAGAAGGAACACAAACCATGACATAAGGCTTTCCTGAGAAAAGGCTCTTGTTTTTTAAAGCTTGTCGGATGTAGTATCTAATCATTATAGTCGTCGTTTCATAATCTGCAATAACGCCATCCTTCATCGGACGAGTTGCTATTACGTTCCCAGGTGTACGACCAATCATGTTTTTGGCATCATTACCGACTGCTACGATTTGTTTTGTATTTGTTTGAAGTGCTACTACAGATGGCTCTCGAACCACGATCCCTTTTCCTTTTACAAAAACCAGGGTATTAGCTGTTCCTAAATCTATACCTAAATCTCTTGTACCAAGCATGTATGTATCTTCCTTTCTAAC
The DNA here is from genome assembly GCF_049310945.1 of Bacillus sp. DJP31. NCBI lineage: Bacteria > Bacillati > Bacillota > Bacilli > Caryophanales > Bacillaceae > Bacillus > Bacillus sp. DJP31. The sequence goes on from NZ_JBMERO010000002.1 coordinate 191,600, forward strand.
CGTGTGATGTTGTAATGGCACGTGACATGCTCATCTATAATTCAAGTTATGTTAGATTTTTATTTATCATTCAGAAGTTGATTAGATAGAAAAAAACTCATAACTCTTATTATATAGGATATGACTTGAAAAGCATAGTTTTACACATAGCCCTTTTCTTTTAAGCTAACAAATTTCTGATCACCGATAATTAAATGATCTAAAAGCTCAATACCTATAATTTTTCCGCATTCTGTGAGTCTCTTCGTCACTTCGATATCTTCCTTACTCGGAGTTGGATCTCCGCTTGGATGATTGTGAATGCATATTATGGAGGCTGCTGAGCGTCTAAATGCTTCCTTAAATACTTCTCTCGGATGAACGATGGAGGCGTTTAAACTACCGATAAAGACCGTTTGACGATGGAGAACTTGATTCTTGGTATTTAAATAGAGACAAACAAAATGCTCCTGTGATAGAAAACGCATATCCTCCATCACATATTTAGCCCCATCCTCAGGTGAACGAATTACATATCTCTCGTCATACTGAAGTCTACTAATTCTTCTACCTAGTTCAAGCGCTGCTATTATTTGGATAGCCTTTGTCTGGCCTATTCCTTTCATACCGGTAAGCTCTTCAATCGATGCATCTTTTAGTAAGCGTAATCCTTCGAATTGAGTTAGCATTCTATTCGCCAGTTGCAAAACAGACTCTTCTTTTGAGCCCGTCCTTAAAAGAATGGCTAAAAGTTCATGATTTGAAAGACTAACAGGTCCGTCATGTAACAATCGTTCTCTCGGTCTTTCATCCTGTGGAACATCCCTTATCATTAACGAAGTACCTTGCATAAAAAGTTCTTTACCCCCTTAAGGGAGAAACCCAAATTGCTTTAACTCCCTTAGTAATGTTGAAATTGGTAGACCCACAACAGAGAAATAATCTCCTTTAATTTCCTTAACAAACAATGACCCTAATCCTTGAATACCATAAGAACCTGCTTTATCAAAGGGTTCTCGGGTCTCGATATAGCGATGGATTTCCTCATCTGTAAGTTCCCAAAAGGTTACATCTGTTCCAACATAGAATGATGTTGCCTTAGCATCTTTGACAATTGAGACACCTGTCAATACAGAGTGAGTTACACCAGAGAGAAGCTTAAGCATCCGGAAAGCATCTTCTTCATTTTTTGGCTTTCCCAAAATAATTGAACCCAGTGTAACCATTGTGTCCGCACCGATCACATAAGAGGATGGGAATCGTTTGGCTACCTCCATTGCTTTTTGCTGAGCTAGTGAAAGAACATTTTCCACGGGTGTAGCGGATGGATCAACAATCTCTTCAATTGAGCTAGATGAAACTTCAAATGTAATTCCGAGGTTTGTAAGTAGTTCTTTTCGTCTTGGAGACGATGAGGCCAAAATGAGGTGTTGCATGTCATCACCTAACTTTACGTGGTTTTAAAAGGAAGATACAGATATATCGTACCAAACATTTTCAAAACCGACAATTTTCAAAACAAGCTATTTATTACCACATTTTAGTGTTTTCAAGCATCCTATTTTTTATGTCAAAAGCATGAAAAAAGGGAGAAACGCTATATAGTACGTTCCTCCCTTTGTTCTTATGCCCATACTTCGACAATTATTTTATTCTATTTTCTGCTCCAAAATCCATTTTTGATAGATTTGATAACTATTTAACAAGGATTGCTGTGTTGCCCAAAAGTCCTGACTAGATGAGGACGTTTTATACGCTTCCGCCAAGGTATAGGATTCTTTTACAGATTTCAGGAAAGAATCCACTGTCGAATTTGAATCCTTACTCTTTACTATTTCGTTTGTTTTACTTACTTCTTCCCATTTCATACTTTCTGGTAATGATCCATATAAATTGGACGTATATGAAACCAACTGATCGAACAATTGTCGCGCTTGAAGAATCGAAGTATCTCCATTTAATTCTGGCGTTGATAAGTTCTTTACAAATGCACCCTCGACATGTGCTTCATACGGTGTTCGGATGGCTTTGGCAGCTTGGTCTGATGCTCCAATTCCGAGGAACAAATAATACTTACCATCTTGGGTCACAACTTTACCAGCAAGACCTTTACTCTTAATTTCTTCAACAATAGGTGTCACGGCTGCTTCAGAAGAATACACTCCACCTTGCACAACAAAAACATTTAGAACCGGGACACTACCTAGTATTGGTTGTCGCTCCTGACCTTTAGTGTCTTCACCCCCACCATTTACCTCGGGAGTAGTAACGGCCTGGGCCGGTTGCTTCGGTTCAGTTACAGATTGCTCTTGAGTACCGGTGAACATCTGAAGAACCATCATGCCGAAGCTTGTGCCTATCACTAATGCCGAAATTATAGCTAAAAAGAGAGTTTTAATTGGAAATGTTTCGTTTTTCCTTATCTTTTGTTTGCTCGGTACATAGATTGGGTCAAACATTGTATTTCTTTTCTTTCGTAGCTCATCCATCGTAACGATTGATTCAGCCCAATCATCTTTTGTATTCTGGCTTTGTTGTGGTAAGACCCAGTCGAATTCTCTTTCTTCATTAGCAGCAGCTATCTCATCCTTGGCTAAGCTAGGTTCATCATGAGCTGCTTTTTTTTCTTGATAGACATGTTCAGTTTGACGGCTAGTTGATGGGAAGACTTTGTCTTGAGGATTGACCTGTTCATGCTTGTCCGATGTCGTTTCATAAAACGACCGCTTGATTCCATTTATTTTTATAGAAACCTTAGGCTTGTCCATGTCACACCTCCTAATGTGTCGAAAATTTTTGGGAGAATACTTTTACCAACTGTAACATACGGACCAAAAAAAATAACAAGACATTTGTCGTCTTGTTAAGAAAGGTTTCGTCAAAATCTGCTACTCTGTTTTAAAAAGTTTCTCCTCAACCTTCACAGGAGTTGATGTAGAAGAAATAAAGGGATTTAACTTTTGACTTGGACTAGGTGTTTCTAAAGGAGGAAGCTGATCCTTCAAGTCCTCTAGGCTCGGAAAATAGAACGTAGAAATAATAACCGTATACTTTAGAGTATTTACTGTTTGATCAAGAGACGTAAGTTCTGGTTGACCAGCAAATGACAAGGATTCTACACGCACGATTCGAGTTAACCCTTCAATGGTATTTAAGAAGGATTTCATTTCAAAATAGGAAGGGGACTCCACACTTAAGGATACTTCAATTTTTTCAAGTCCAAGAGAGTTCAACGTTTCACCTTCTGCACGGTTTACTTCATTTTCTTGTGTGGTATCTGAGTCACTTGTAGTGGTAGTATCTTCCTTTTCCGTTTCAGCATTTGCTTCACTATCACCTGACAAGGCTTCTGCTCGTTCTTTTTCTCTTTGCTGAAATTGTTCCAGTGAATTTTCTTGTGAGACAGTACCTTCTGTAAAACTCATATTGGATATAAAGCTCTCGGATATGGTTTCGGCCATTTCTAAATCTAGCATGAGCTGCTCAACTAGAGGCACAACAGGTAGCTTTTCCTGGAGTGTTAACGTACTTTCCACTGCCTGATCCTGGTGACCCAATAGAGTCTCCTCTAAAAGTTTGACCTGCTGCTCTTCAACCTTTAAGGAAGAAGTTAAGACATTCATTTCATTTTTCCAATTGGAAGAAGATAAATAATAGCAACCAGCATAGATTAAAATAATTAAAACAACACTCACAATAAGAAGTTTAATTTGCTTAGAAGTAAATCGGAGGATCATTTTTTCCCCTCCTTTTGTTGATCTAATAATGCTTCCTGATTTATGGTAATATCGTATACGGCAACATAGCGTGGAATATAGGTTTCATTGGCTACCTTTTCTACTGTACTAATTTGCTCGTTTTCATTTAAAAGCTGATTCGTTAGTAGGCTTACTATTGTAACCTCTGTAAAGTTGCTAGAATCCTTCATTTCTTTCAAGTAGTATGCAGCTTGACGAAATGTGTCAAACTGAACAGTTACTTGTATATTTCCTTCTATGCCATAGTTAAAGTTTTGAATAGATCCTCGTTCAGGTAATAAAGCAGTAAGATGCTCTAGGATAGGAACTGACTTAACCGAGGTTGAATCCATCCAATCTACCGTATTTTGAAGCTGAACTATAGATTCAGAAGCTTTAAAGCTCGTAAGCTTTTGTTCATAGGTAACTCGTGTCAATTTAGTGGTCTGAATAGAGTTTTTTAGTGTAGCTATTTCTTGCTGTGCATCCTTCTGTTGTAGTAAAAATAGGGACACTACTAATAAAACGAAAAGGAGTGGAGCTACGATTACCACAATACTCGCAAAATTCCTTGCTTCTTTTTTAGGTAGTAAATTAATTTCTATTAACATATTTACACCTCTTTAAGGGCTAGTCCAATAGCTAACTCGAACCCATTTGTTAGGTTCATTCTAGTCGTCAACGGTAGCTCATGAATGGATAATGGCTTTACTGGAATATCGAACCGATCTTCGATTTCTTTAAAAACTTTCGTAATCATAGGATGATCCCCTGTAACGACCAATTTTGTAAGCTGCTGCTTACCTTGATTCAAAGAGAAACGGTAAAAGGTCATAACACGTTCAATTTCCTTGTAAATATCATTAAATTGAAGCATAAGCTCTTCCATTTCACCTTGATACATAAAACTACCATCTTCTCGGCTCCAAAGCTTACTCGGGCTGTCAATTAATACTTGTCTCATAAAAATGGGCTTGTAATCCTCAAAAATACTTAAGTTAACGGATTGATGATCGAATTGAATAAACAATAATCGCTCATCCTGTTTGACAAGATCCAAGTTGAAGTACAGTCGATATAGACTAAGCGGAGAGATGTCTGCTTCAACGGGCTTTAGCTTCACTTCTTGAAGTAGCTCTGTGTATTCAGAAATAATGGCTTCAGGTGAAGCAAATAGAAGAACCGACTTCTTATCGGTAGTCTGGCCAATGACTGAAAAATCAATAGCTGAGTTCTCGAACGGTAAGTGAATACTCGTACCTAACTCAAACTGAAGGAATCCCTTGATTTCATCATCCATTATATCTATTGGCACTTCCACCTTACGTATCACGACAAATGAATCCGGAACAATAAATCGGACTTTGCGGTTTTTCAGGCCCCATTCCTGAATACACTCTTCTAATATCATAACCAAAGTTGTACGGTCAATAATACGACCTTCTTTAATTAATCCATGGGGTAAATAACGCTCTCCATTCTTATGGATCACAAGGGGAGAGACTTGCTTCAATTCGACATACCGAATAACATGGTCTTTAATAATTATATTAACAGGTTTATTAACTCCAGATAGCAATGAAAAGACCATCTTACGTCCCCCTCACAAGTAAAATCCATTTGTAAAAAATCCAAGATACCATCCAATTATCTTTTCACCATAGAAATAAGTAAGTAATGAACCGCAAACAATGGAAGGACCAAAAGGAAAAGGTTGCTTTCGTTTTACCTTCCCTATGAGCAGTCCTATGGTTGCAACAAGCGTTCCAATAACCGTTGACAAGAAGAAAGCAACAAGAACAAGCTTCCAGCCTAGTACAATTCCAATGACCCCAAACAGCTTCATATCTCCCCCACCCATGCCACCTTTACTGACGACGATAATCGTCATGAGCAGAATAATCCCGACAGCAGCACCTAAGAAGGAATCCCACCACGGGGTTAAAGGGGATAAGCTAAGCCGTTCTACTAATAAAAGCACAGCAAATATAGCCAAGACTTTATCTGGTATAATCATATATTTTATATCCGATACAAAGATAATCATTAATAAAGAAATAAACGTCCATGCAATAAAAAGTTCTAACCTCCAGCCTACTACGAATGAGGCTGCCACAAACAAAAGACCACTAGTGAGCTCAATTGAAGGGTATATGGGAGAAATACGTAGTTGACAGGTTCGACACTTACCACGTTGAAGTAAATAGGAGACAACGGGGATTAATTGTAGGGGAGTTAACGTTTGATGGCAATTCGGACAGGCTGATCGTGGTCTAACGATTGATTCGTTGTTTGGAACCCTAAGGCCGACTACATTGAAGAATGAACCGAGAACGAGTCCGATGATGAATATGTAGGAATAGAGGAAAAAAATCATATGTATCATCCTTTATAGGAAAGCCCCCGGTTAGGTGGGGGCTAGTATTAATTGTTATTTTCTGCCTACGATCAATTCTGCTTCTGTAACTGAAGTGTCGTTATCAGAGTTGAGAACAAGAGCTGCTGATTTATGTTTAATAAGAGTAAAAACTCCTTCAGCACTAACTGTAACTGAATAACCTTTTTCCTTTGCATCTACATTTTGAACAAAACCTTCAAGTTCTTTTGAAGTAAATGAAATGGACTCTGGTGAAGAAGCATATGCAATCTTTGCACCATTAATAATTTGAATTCCTTCTGCAATTTTTGCATCATCACGAGTATTATTAATAATATTTCCAATAGCAGGTACTGCAATAGCAGCAATAATTCCTAGAATAACAACAACTGCTAGTAATTCAATTAGCGTTAAACCTTTTTGACTTTTCCACACTTTACGTAATGAACGAAACATGATCTTTTCTCTCCTTTAGTATTTCTAAATTTTTTAAAGATTTTATAGGTATATAGCCCTTATTATACAGCAACAATTTGTAAAAAGAACTCATTTTTTGTAAAATTTTAATTTATTTTGTTAAATATGTCGAACATTGGCACAATGATTGCTGTCACGATTGTTCCTACAATACTGGCAAGTACAACGATCATAATGGGCTCAATGAGGGACTTGAGTCGATCTGTGGAGCTTTCGACTTCTTTTTCATAAAAATCAGCTATTTTGCCTAGCATTGCATCCAGTGATCCTGTCTCTTCGCCGATTGCAATCATTTGAGTGACAAGTGGAGGGAACGCCCAATGTTTTTTCATCGGTTCAGTTAAGGATACTCCTCGCTCAAGTGAATCCTTTGATTCGTTAATAACCCTTGCAATCACTTCGTTTTCTACCACATCCTCTACAATCGACAATGCTTGTAGAATCGGAACAGAGCTTGTAAATAAGGAGCTTAATGTTCTCGTCATCCTAGCAATGGCTGCCTTTTGAAACATAGGACCAAATACTGGAATCTTAAGTTGCAGATAGTCTAGATAGTATCTACTGGATTTCTGCTGCTTCAATACTTGTAATGTGGCATAAGAAAGTATCCCAACAATGATTATTATCCACCAAAACTTTTGCATGAATTCACTTGCATCAAGGACAAGTCGTGTAATTAGTGGTAGTTCCGCATTAAAACCAGCAAACATACTGACAAACGTCGGTACAACCTGGACGAGTAGAAAGATGACAACAACAACAGCTATTATTCCTACTACCACCGGATAGGCAAGAGCGGATATTATTTTCTGCTTTGTATAATGCTGTTTTTCATAGTGCTCTGCTAGTCGCTCTAAAGTCTCGTCTAAGCTACCACTAGCTTCTCCCGCTCGAACCATATTAATAAACATCGGTGTAAATACTTTTTTATGTTTACTAGATGATTGCGAGAGTGCTTGACCTGACCGCAAATCTTCCTCTACATCCAGTAATACTCTTTTCAGTACTTTACTAGCGGATTGCTGACTCAATATCTTTGTCGCATCCACTACTGAAATACCTGCTTTTAAAAGGGTTGCAAACTGACGCAAATAAATAACGAAATGCTGGAGTTTTACAGGATTGCCTATTGTTAGCTCTCTTGTTAGTAACGTTTCCTTTACTTCTTGAATATCAAAGACACGAATGCCTTGCTCACGTAGCTTCATCATTGCTTCTCGTTTTGATGGACTCGTGACTAAACCATCTACCTTTCCAGAAGTAGCTCGACCTTGGTATTTAAATCTAGGCATTAGAATCATTCTCCTGTAAGTAATGCTGTGCGACTTCATTAGTGATGATACCTGCATTTAGGTATTCTTTTACCTTCATCTCTAATGTGTGCATACCTGCTGCTCGGCTCGTTTGCATAACGTTGATAATTTGATGGATTTTTTCATTTCTTATTAAATTGGCAACAGCCGAATTCTTAATTAGGATTTCTGTCGCAGCTACTCGTCCTAAACCACCTTTTTTGGGTAGTAAGCGCTGAGAAATGATCGCTACCAAAACAGAAGCTAACTGAACGCGAATTTGCGGCTGCTGATTCGCCGGAAATACATCTATGATCCGGTCAATGGTAGAAGGAGCACTTGAAGTATGAAGTGTTCCAAATACTAAGTGACCCGTTTCTGCTGCGGTAATTGCTGTATGGATGGTCTCAAGGTCTCTCATTTCTCCAACTAGAATCACATCTGGATCCTGTCTTAGTGAGGACCTTAACCCATTAGAAAAATTCATCGTGTCAAAGCCTATTTCCCTTTGGTCAATAATAGAGTTTCCATGTTTATGCAAATACTCAATTGGGTCCTCTAAGGTGATAATGTGCTTTCGTTCGGTTTGATTTAAATAATGAATCATGCTTGCAAGTGTTGTTGATTTCCCACTACCTGTTGGGCCAGTCACAAGAACGAGTCCTTGAGGCTTAACTGCTATCTTTTTGAGGATGTCTGGAAGAGCTAAATCATCTAATGTTGGAATAGTAGTCGGGACAATGCGAATGGCCATTGCAACACATGAACGTTGCCGATAGGCGTTCACTCGAAATCTTGAGACTCCAGGAATACCGTATGAGAAATCCAGTTCACCTTTATCAAGGAACGTATTCCAAGTGGCAGGAGGAATCATTTCTTTTGCCATTTGTTCTGTATCTTCTGGCTTTAGTAAGTCTTTTCCATACCTCTTCAAGTCTCCATTAATTCTCATAATAGGCTGAACTCCAACTGTTAAATGAATATCAGAGGCCTTCAATTCAAAAGAAGCTCGTAATAAATGTTCAATTCGTTCTCTCATTATATCCACCTACTCCGGTAAGACAACACGTAGTATTTCTTCTGTTGTCGTAAGTCCCTGTTTGACCTTAAGTAATCCATCATCCACTAAAAAGATGGTTTTATTTAGTATGGCAAGATCTCTTAGTGCAGTAAGCGATTCACCGTTCATGATGACTTTTCTCATCTCATCATTGATTACTAAAATTTCGTGAATGGCCATACGTCCTTTATAGCCAGTCATATTACAGGTTGGACAACCTTTACCTCGAACAATTTTTTCAATGGAAAGTCCACGCTTTTGGAAGATTTCTATTTCTCGTTTCGTCGGTAATTCTGGTTTACTGCAATCACGACATACCTTACGGACAAGACGCTGTGCTACTATTCCTGTTAAGGATGAAGCAACGAGGAAGGGTTCTACTCCCATATCCACTAATCTTGTAATGGTGCCGATCGAGTCATTTGTATGAAGAGTACTTAGCACCAAATGGCCCGTCAAGGAGGCACGAATGGCTACCTCTGCTGTCTCTTTATCACGAATCTCCCCAATCATGATAACATTTGGGTCCTGTCTTAAAATGGCACGAAGTCCTTTAGCAAAGGTCATGCCAACATTACTGTTGACTTGAATTTGATTGATTCCTTCAAGCTGATACTCTACTGGATCTTCAATTGTAACGATGTTGACCTCTTCAGAGTTTCGTTTATTTAGTGCTGCATAAAGAGTAGACGATTTACCAGACCCTGTAGGACCTGTTATGAGAACGATACCCGTCGGTTTTTCAATCATTTGTGAAAAGCGTTTTAGGTTTAATTTGTTAAAGCCTAATTTTTCAATATCGTTAAGGGCATTACTTAAATCTAGAATTCGCATGACCACTTTTTCACCGTAAACAGTTGGAAGTGTCGAGACACGCATATCAATAGGATGGAAGTCCAAATCAATTTTCATTCTTCCATCCTGAGGAATTCGGTGTTCTGTTATATTTAAATTTGACATTATTTTAATTCTCGCAAGTAGCACACTTTGCATATGCTTCGGTAATACTCTTTCGTTTCGAAGTACTCCGTCTACACGGTAACGAATAAGAACCTTTGTTTCTTGAGGATCAATATGAATATCACTAGCTTTTTGCTGAACAGCATTTTGAAGCACTTGATTGACAAGTCGAACAATTGGAGAGTCTTGATCTGTGATTTTTTCCTCTTCTGTGGCCTGTCCCATTGGGGAGTCAGTGAGGAGTTCATCTAAACTCTCATCCATTTCGTAATACTTTGTAATGGATCGTATAATATCATCCTTTGAGGAGATGACCGTTTCAATTTGAAAACCCGTTGATAAACGTAAATCATCAATTGCATAAAAATCCATTGGATCTGCCATGGCGACAAAGAGCTTGTCCCCTTCTTTTTTCAAAGGAATCATTAGCTGACGTTTGGCCACATCCTTTGGAACAAGATTAATCAACTTCTGATCAAACGGGTACCGATATAAGCTAACATGGGGAATTCCTAACTGAAACTCTAATACTTCAATAAGCTGTGTCTCTGTAAGATATCCTTGCTGTAATAGAGCATCCCCAAGCTTCTGTCCTTCACCTTTTTCACGAAGGGTTTGAATTAATTGTTCTTCAGTTATGAGCCCTGATTCAACTAACAAGTCCCCTAAACGTTTCCTCGTTTGTTTCATAAGATCCCCTTCTTTTCCTAAGTTACTTTTCTATAGGAACTTCATCTTCATCTTCATCTTCATCTTCATCTACGTCATCATCAGTATCATCTTCATTATTATCTTCCGTGCCATCTTTGTCTGTTTGGTCTGTTTGGTCTGAACCTTTTGTGCTTGAATCGTCGCCGTCACTTGTTGTAATAGAACTCGTTTTCCCGCTAGGTTCAATATTTGCCTTTAAGCTATGAAGTTCAATTTGATGGATAGGTGGATAGTAATCTTTGAAAAGCGTCTGTTTTTCAAGCAATTTACCTTCTTCTGTAAGCTTATGTCGGACGATCGTAGCAGAAAATCCTTGCTTTCCTTTTTCAACTACCCTTGTCTTCCCAATTGAAAGCAACGAATCATACTGAACAATTTTCTTCGGTTCGTGCACCTCAGAGTCCAGAACTTCAACTTTAAATGAATTCGATAGAGGCTTGCCGGTTAGCTTGGCATAAAGTCCGTTTGGTGTCGTCTCTAGGTGAAGTACATATTCCGTTACATTAGGATTATTGAAAACAAAATCATAGGACTCACCTATTTTTGCTTCATATCCAAGGTCACTATAAATAGGTAATTCTGTACTATGATGTCGTTCTAGAATTTCAAAATTAGTTGGAAGAATGCTCTTATAGAAAAGAGTCGCAATGATACTTGCTACATCATTTGGAATAGTCCGGTCATTCATATATTCCTTAAGTGAGAATTGACTAGAAGCAGGAATCTTAATTGTCGAAAACAGATCTGCGTAGGAATTAAAATCAAAATCACTTGGGAAATTCGTAACCGTGGCTTCCGTTATAATCGTACTCACCAAAAGTGAATCAGTAGAAAGATATTCTTGCAAAGTAATGTTTTGATCATCTTGCAAAAGAAAGGAAGCATTTGTCTGAATATCCGTTAAAACTTTTTCGATATTGACATCATCATTTGTTAGAGGATAAACGAAATCTAAAATTTCCTTTTCTAATTCAGAATCTGATACTGAAACGATTAGTGAGTTTTTTGTTCCTTCCTTCACTTCCAGAAGGGTCCTGTCAATAAAGAACGTGAAGATTTCAGTACTGACATTGAGTGTTTTTCCGTTGTATGAAAGTTGCATAGGATTAAGCTCTTTCCATGACTTTACTGCCGATGTAATTTCTTTTATTGCTTGATCTTCAGACAAGCCAGAGATATCGACAGGACCTACAAACGTTCTTGACTCATACGATGATGAATGGTTGGTAACATTTTGATACACAATAGCACCTATTTGTGAAAAAGAGAATAAAAACAAAGTACTAAGAATAATGCCACTGAATAATTTTACAAAATTTGAGGTAGCCACTTGTTTCCTCCTATAATAGCTAAATAAAAAATAATAGATGATTTCAACTAGCTAGTTGATCATTTTTTTTCTATAAAGTTTAGTTCTTCAATTTCTAACTCTTCCTTATTTTCTTCTAGATTGGGGTCAAATTCACTTAATTCCTTGTTATCTTGATATAGTTCCTTATAGAGCTCCAATTCATCCAAATCAATGTCCGTGGTTGTTTCTTTCGGAGAAGATGCAGCTGCTGGATCTGTCCAGATTTCTTGATCTAGTGATAGCTCGGGAATGGTATCTTCTCCAATAAGATGTGATGGTTGTTCCTCGCTCACTTGAGAATCTGAATCTTCTATTCTAGCTAATAGGAAGTCATCCTCCAATTGATCATCGTAAATCAGTTCTACCAGTTCTTCCTTATTTTCCAAAGTGTCACCTTTATAGGTAGTGTCTGCTTCATTAAACGTCCCTTGATCTTCCGTTTTTACATCAGGTAAGACGAGACTTTCTTCCTCATTCACTGTTAATTCATTACTAGCTACTGTATGATTCGTTATAGAGCTTGCTTGGCTTTCTCTTTCACTCAATTTTTCTCCACTATTTTTATCTACAAGGTAACCAATCAGCGTTGACAATACAAGTAACAAAAGTACTGTTTGCCAAGTTGGCAGTAAGTTCGCAGCCAGTAATCCGAAAACGGATAGGAGTATAGAAGTCAATAGGATGGTTACTTTTCCTGAACGGTTAAATGGGTTTGGCACAAACCATAGAAGGAATCCTAGTAAAACAGCTGCAATCATAAAGAAAATGAACAATATCATTTTGGCACCTCTTCTAATCAATTAAATCCATAAAAATTTTCTGTTACTATTTTACTATTTCTAATAATTAATATTGTATAATAAATTGAAGGAAATTGAAAGAAGGTGTCGAAATTTGATTCATTTTATTAATAAAAAAGAAAAAGGATTTACATTACTTGAAGTGCTTGTCTCCATAACCATATTAAGTGTTGTGATGATAACGTTACTAGCCTTCTTTACACAATCCTATTCTTATACGAATTTAAACAAAGATAAAACAGTTGCACTTAACATTGCAAGAGGTGCCGTTACTTATATAGAAAAACAAAATTTCCAATATATGAAGAAGTATTTAGATGACCAACTCTTACAAAGTCCCATTTCAGAGGACATTAAAGGGAAGTTTGTTAGCTTAAACGGGGATTCATGTGTTGAAACGATTGAAATAGTAAAAAACGGCAGTACCTACTCCTTTGATCTGTTTCAAGAAGAGACAAGCTGTTCACTTGTACTTATCCCAGAAATAAATGGTAGGGTCTACAACACTGAAGACTATTTTCTCACTGTGAAACTCCGTCCAACACCTTTATTACCTTCTGGACTAAAGGATCCACTTACACAGTATTTGCTTCACTTTGATGTAGAAGTTAACTGGGGTAATTCAAATCCTATCATTATTGAAGGAGTGATTTCAGATGAGTCACTTTAAGAAAATTCATTCTGTATGGAAAAGTCAGAGAGGGATTTCGTTAGTTGAGTTATTGGTTGCATTGGCTATTTCCACTGTAATTATGACGAGCATTTATGGTGTCTATTCAATAGGTGTAAATGCCTATAAAATGATTGGTGTAGAAGGACATATTCGTGATGAAGCTGATTATGTTGTAACTAGAATAATGAATTCCATTTATGAATTGTCACCCGATACGATAGAACCCTGTAAAAACGCTCTTGGAACCCAAATATCAAATTGTTATAATTTTATTAATGATAATCAATTGGTTGTTTCCCGAAGTAACAACCAATTAGTAGAACAAAAACAAAAGGGTCAAACTGACATTACCATAAATGAACTCAAGCTTGAAAATGGGCATGTACTCTTGAATAATGAAAATCTTAATGCCCTAAGTATTTCGATTACAGATGGTGAGGAATCGAATCTAACAGACAATTCATACATTTCTTTTACATGTACGAATTTAGAAACAGTCTTAGGGACAGGTGATAACCGGTGTATAAATGGAACGTTCGATATTCAATTAACGCTCGAAAATCTAGACTATGGTCCAACCAATCCATTACATGTGAAGCCGCTTACGTTAACAAGTAAGTTTGGCTATTAGGAGGAGAGATAATGTGTAATGAAGGCTGTTTAGTAAAGAGCCAAAATGAAAGAGGATCAAGTTTGCTACTTGTATTGCTAGTTAGTCTCGTTTTCATGGTTCTCGGATTATCTATAATATCTGCAAGTATTGGCGGCGCAAAACGAACAGAATTCAGAAATGCAGAAGTCATATCTACTCAAGATGCAATCAATACCATTGAACAGATAACAGCTGAATTCAAGGTAGAAATGCAAAATACATCGAAATATCCATTGGATGAAAAAGAGATCCTAACGAATTTCAATTCAACTCTTGAAACGTTTAGTAACTCGATTGAAAGAAAATATACAAACCCACAAATTGAAATTGAAAATTTAACAGAACCTGGTAAACCGTATTCTTATATTGATACAAAGAATCACTTTACGAGAGTATTAGAGCTAAAGGTAGATTTAGGCAACAAGGAAGTTCTGCAAAATCTAATTCTTTCGCCTACTCCCAGTTTCTTAGAATATGCGGTAGGTAGTACAGGAATAGAGCAAGACCAAGGTCTATACCTAAATGGATCTCCATTTATCAATGGCAATGTATACGCAAATGACATTTACTTACGAGACCAAGCTAATTATATAGATAGTTTTTCCTCCAAAACGGCAGATACACTGTTTCCAGCAGTAAAAGGGAATCTATATGTTCAGCGTTTTTGGAATTCAAAAAATATAGAAGAGTATACAGAGGAGCAAATTAGTCAATATTTTTATCAAAACGAGCTTCCTACTATTCGGTCCGAACAACAAAAAGAATTTCTAGATGTTAACTTTCGTAGATCCTTTGCTGACATATTGAATGATGTTATTAATGATCCAACTAGACCAGTCTCAGAGGATGATATTCCAACAATATCTGAACCAAATAGAGATCAAATGATTGCAAATACAATTCAAAACGATGTTTACGATGTTGAGCATGTTGCAACGACTCCAACTGAGCTTCAGACAAAGCTAACTTCAACAACGCAAAATTATCTTTTATATACGAATGGGACTGGACAGAGTAAAAGCTTGACCGTTACAGAGGATTTAACGATTCCAGATGGTACTTGGTTAATTGTTCATGGTGATCTCACAATATTCCCATTTGACACTTTAACCAATCCAATTAAGATTACAGGTAATATTCTTGTCACTGGAAATATTGTTATTGCAGGAAATGAAGAAAATTTAAATCAACCAGAGGATGATGTCGTTTCATTTGATTCAACGATCTATTCACTTGGAAAGGCTACGATCCTAAACACAAACATAGAGGGATATAATGATAAACAACTTGTCCTTCTATCACTTGGTAAAATGACGATAACGAGAATTAATGAATTTATGAAATTTGATGGTTCTGTTCAATCCATTGAACAAGTGAATTCGATTAAACCTCTAAAGGCATTCTTTTATACAGATGATGAAGCGGAGCTTTACGGAGTTGGATCGATGTTTTATATAAACGGTGGTCTTTTTGCAAGAGAAAAACTTGTAATAAACGCAACTCGCTGGAACACCATTCAAGGAGTAAACAAAACAATCACTATTCCTTTTACATCTGAACAATTAAAAAGACCCTCACGATTTAATGTGGTCTATGATAAAAATGTAATTATTGATCAGCTTGATGCACTGCCACGTGTAGATAGACTTCAAGTTATTCCAGATAACCTTTATATTGAACCCAAATAAAAAGACAAGTGAATGTTTTCACTTGTCTTTCTTATTGTAATAAAGAAATGATGGCTTCATCACTAAACGAATTCGCAATATCTATTGGGTACTTTCCTTCAATTGATGGAATATTTTGATCCGCACCGTGTGAAAGTAAAGTCTCAACATTCTCAACATGTCCATATTCAACTGCCCACATCAGGCCTGTTTTCCCTGACTGATCTTGATCATTTATTCGTGCCTTATTCTGTAACAACAAAGTAATCATGTTCTCATTATTAGACACCATAGCTGCAATCATTAATGGAGTTTGTTTTTCTTCCTCCATCACGTTAATTGCTGCTCCCTCTTCAATAAAAAGACGGGCTATTTCATCTTGATTCTGATAAAGTGCTTCCATTAATGGCGTCCAACCACTCTTATCAGCTTGATTAACATCCGCACCTGCACTTATTAACTTCGTTATGGATGAAGTATCCCCAGAACTCACAGCAGCATGCAAGGCTGTCCATCCAAGTAGATTCCCTTTTCTTACATCGGCTCCTTTTTCAAGCAAGGTATCAATCAATTCTTCACTACCAACATAGGAAGCCTCCATTAATAACGTATTGCCATCAAAGATAATCTCTTCTAGATCTGCTTCATGCATAATGAACAAGAATGCCATATCAATATTTTTGCTTTTGATACTGTACGTTAATAACGAAAATCCCTCTTCCATCAGAACATTAGGGTTGGCTCCATTTTCTAAGTGAAGACGCACTTCTTCCACATTATTCTTAATGACCGCTTTCTTTAAGAGCAGCTCTACTTCTGCTTGTTTCGATGTGGAAAGTCTATCCTGTAAAATAAAGCCTGAAATAACAAGGCCAGTTATTATTATTGTTAGTACTGCTAATTGAATACCAGGTTTCCATTGTCTCATAGTAACCACCTTAGTTTAGCTTAAATAATTGAAGCCATAACATTTGTTATGGCTTCAACCCTATTACCAACGAACAGAATCATCACTTAATGGAGGATTTTCCTCGGTATATTCTTCGACCACTGTCACTTCACTTTGAGCTGTTTTTCCAGTGAATCTTTCTGTCACTGTTACGATGGTCTTCCCTAGGATGATCCCTTTTAAGCTCCCATCATTAGAGATTGTTGCGATCGTACTATTTGCTGATTGCCATGTGAAATCATAATCACTCGGTCTACCAGGTTCAACTGTTGGTATGAGCTGAACGGATTCTCCAACTAGTATATTGACTTTGGTTGGTAACTGAATACTTACAAGGTTTGCCTCTACAATTAGTGTAGCCTCAAAAAATACACTACGGTCTTCTTTATAGTAAACGGTTACCTTTGTTTCACCTTTAGCTTTCCCAGTTACCACTCCAGAAGAGCTTATTTCAGCAATTGCATTATTACTTATTGACCAATCTACAAGCGAATCTGAAAGATTAGAACTAAATTTCATTGACTCTCCTACTTGAAGGGTCATAGTTCCAGGTGATATTGTGAGATTTGGAATAACTCTAACCGTAACTTCAGCACTTTTATTTCCATCAGATGTTCTAACGGTAATAGTCGTCACACCAAGCTTTAATCCAGTAATATTCACAGATTTACCTGTTCCATTTACAGTCGCAATTGAAGAATCTGCTACACTCCAGCTAACATTTTGATTGGTCGCATTAAGCGGTTGGATACTCGCATTTATTTGTTTGCTTTCCCCTTGCTTAATTTTCATTACACTTGGGTTCACAGTAACTCCTTCAACTGGTACTGCTACCGTTACAACAATAGTATCTATTAAATTCGGATTTTTCGTCGCATCATATTCAATCGATTTTGCCGTTATGGTTGCTTTTCCTGCTTTCAATGGAGTAATACTTCCATTTTGTTCGACTTTAACAATTGTCGAATCACTTGAAGACCAAATTACACCTTGGTTGGCTTCTCTTGGTAAAACCTCAGCAGTTAGAAGTTTAGGTGAGTCGTTAAGGTTTAGGTTTAGGTCGGATTCTAAGATTTTGACAGACTTTACGGATGTCTCTGCCTCTAATGTTAGTGCGTCAAAATCAAAACTAGCATTTTCACCATTTGGTGTTTCAAACATAACCTTTGAGTTATTTAAAAGGTAAACCCCATCTTTAGTCGGTTTCACACTAATAGAGAATGATTGTGATGATTGTCCGGTAGGGTTACCATTTTGGTCATAGGTGAATGGTTGAACGGAACCTCTGACGGTTGTACCATTCGCATTAGTAGAAACAGTAAAGCCATTCGGTACATTGACTACCTCTATGTCCCTCGGGAATACTTCTGTAATCGTGATGTTTTTTAATGTTGGATTAGAAGTATAAGAATCTTTGTAGCCAATAATTTCAGCATCTGCCCGAGTGTTAGAACCTTTTCCTGAAATAGACTTGACAAGGACCTTAGCAAATATACTAATCTTATCTTTGCTATTTATTACAGGTATTATCAATTCCTTACCAATATAAGACTCTAAACTATCTTTCCAGCTACTAGTTTTATATCCAGTTACGAATTTTACACTATCACCTATATTATATTCAGGACCATTATATCCATTTTCAACCTCATGCTCAAATGTTTGAGCCGAATCTAGGTCCACAAACGATTTATTGCTCCCGCCAAAAGGTTCATCAGGTAGCGTAATGATTGAACCAACTTGGGCACTTGATGAATCAATTGCAAATGGATATAGTTTCTCCCCTGAAAATTCTCTAGGATCAAGTTTCTGAGCACCAACTGTATAATCTATCGATGTCGGTGTATCTGATAGTGTATCAAACTTTAGATAAGATGTATTATTTTCAGCGAACGAACGATTTGCATTAACTAATACTTGGTCACGCTTTAAGGAAACTTCAATTTCCTTTGTAACCTTTGCACCCGCCTGATCAATTGCCTCAATAACTACCGTGATTTTATCTCCTTGTAAAAGAGATTTATCAATCGATTCATGGATTGTACTTCCTGTATATGCCTCTTTATAGGAAATTGAACTTGGATTTTGTATTCCCTTAACATATACTTTTGTTTGCAATCCAAAGTCACTCAAGTCTAGATCTTCTAATTTATACACCACATCAAGATTTTTCGTTGGATTTGCAACGGCACCTGTTTCAGATGGTGTATAGGTTGTAATAAATGGTACATGATTTGAACCTAAAAAGGATTGATACATTAAGTTTACAAACAGTTTTTGCTCATCACCACTAAAGCTACTATTGGTATGCCCTGCACCTGAATATGTTAAAGGTCCGATTGAATACGCATAGTAATGATTATAGCTATCATTATCATCAAATCCTGCATTGTCTAAGTTATACCATGGCATAACCTCTTTATTATTCAAATCAAGAGCAAAATATTGAGCATGTGTACTAGAAGTTGAAATATCTCCGATTTTATATGGAAATTCAGTCCGTAGCCCCTGATTTACCTGTTTAGCATTTGTTACATCATATATCCCTGATCCACCACGACCTAAATTAGTTTCCATAAAGAATGCGCTTGGCTTTGAAGTGGGTGTATCAGTTTGAGCCTTGCTATTATTCACTATAGGTATAGTTTGTGCTGATCTTTCCATAAACAATTTAAACCAATTATTTGTATTTGAAAGTGTATTACCTCCATTTACACGATCTCGACGTAATGTATCATGAGTTAAGAACACACTTTGATTCGTATCCATGAACTTTTTCACTTCTAAGGTAGCAGCAGTACTTATATCTGTAGATCCATATTCGTCTTGAAAGCCAAAGATGAGCATATTGTATTTACCATTGATTGTTTTATACGTATTTTTATTAAAATTATCTAAGTCATCTATATTAATATTGATTTTCATGTCGGCCGTTTCAATAGTAGCACCAATTGTAGCACCAGAATTATTAACAATCTTAGATTTACCTACTATGATATCTGAGTTTAATACATGTCCTAAGTTACCTGCATTATTACTATCTCGTGTGATTTGTAAGACATTTACTTGTACCTTATCACCTCTAAAGCGAAATTCTCCTGTTTCAAAATCCTTTACATTTCGATTGGTCGTATCTGTTATTTCTAGTTTCCAAATACGGATACCCGAAAAACCCCTTGGAACCTTATATGTTAGGGTGTACTTATTGTCAACTTTTTGTAACTCGCTCAGTTTCTTTTCAACAATTAAATCTTTACTATCAAACCTACTATTATAGTCTGTATCAATATACAATTGGGCCACTGTGCTATTTTCTTGATTCGTATTTCCAACTAAAAAGGAAAAATTAATTTCATCACCAGCATTATAAACAAAGGATGAATTCTCATTCTCGTATTCAATTGGTCTCTCTAAAAGATTTATTTCAGGTCTATTATCAACCAATATCGGAAAATCACCATCTTTATAAATTTTTACATTTGAATAATTGTTTCGATAAGGCTCAAATGACGTTTTTAGCACACATCTATTTTCTGCCGGCAATGTAGTATTGGTGCAGGATTGCTCAAAAATGTTTTCGTGTAGCACAACAGGCTGCCCTTTTTGTATGAAGGATTGAATAATTTCATTTGCTTTTAATCTAGTGATGTCATTCATTTGGTTCGATGTTTGATAATGAGCTCTTCGGTCGTTTGCATTCGTTATTGTTAAAGTGGCCCCCCCTAACGGTGGATCTATAGTTGGTACAATTGATGAATACGATCCTTTATGAATATATATACCATCATACATTCCATCAAGCTGCTGTCTAGAAGCAACAAATGCCTTCATTTCCATTTTTGTGACTTTGACGTTACTTGGGAAACTAGGTAAAGACGTATTATTCTTATCAACAATAACTAACAATTGAAAGCCACTTGTACTTGCACTAGCATTTTGAAATTCGTTATTAGCAAAAAATGGTGAAACAATAAGTAGTATTGATATGAAGACCATAAGGGACTTTCGAATCACAATCAGCACCTCCAAGTGCGGAATCTATAAAAAAATTAGTCAAATTATCACATATTTACTGTAATTATACCAACAAATTGTGAAAATAGTATATAGAGAAGATTGTAAATTTCAACAAAATATCTAAAAAATATACAAAATAACTCATAACCTGTCAGTTATGAGTTTTTTCGAAATTTATTTCACATATTGAGCAACTTTATTTCTACCCTTTTGTTTCGCACCTGTATATAATGCACGGTCTGCATGTCGAATTAAGGTCATCGGATCATCTGCATCTTCAGGTGCAGAAGCCACACCAATACTAGCAGTTATATGGATAGTAAGACTCTTTTTCGATTCTATTAAATGGTTCTGAATGGTAAAAGGTTCTGTAGAAATGGCTAATCGAATGGATTCAGCTAATTGAAAGCTCGTAAATCTGTCTAGATCTGGCAATAGGATGGCAAACTCTTCCCCACCGTACCGAGCGACAGTTCCACGGTTCCCAACGTTCTCTACTAATCTTTCCGCTAACTGACAAAGTACTTCATTTCCAGCCTGGTGTCCGTACGTATCATTCACTGTTTTAAAATGGTCAATATCTAATAAGATGAGAGAAAGGCTTGTCCTAACTTTATAAAGAAGTAATTTCTCAAATTCATCTTCTAAATTCTTCTCAAAATATCGATAGTTGTAGAGCTTGGTTAACGCACAACGTTCACTGATAATTCTCGTTTCCTCATAATGCTTAGCATTTTCAACGGCTACTGCCAAGTAGTTTGTTAAAATATCGACAATCATTAAATGAAAACGCTCATAGGCTCTCTTTTGTTTAGAAGCTAAGGTTAAAACCCCAACGATTTGCTGATTTCTCTTGACAGGAACAGCGATAATGCTTTCCACATTATCCGGCAAGAATCCATGACTTAAATGTGTCCATTCTTTCTTTGTCTTATAAAGTAACGAAGTATTATTGTGAAGTACATGTCCACTAATTCCTTTATCCTGAAATATACCTAAGTTACTGACATCCTTTTTCTCACCATGTTCCATATAGCGTAGCACGATAAATTGATTGGTTGGTTTCACCTCAACTATGTAAGCATAATCAACCTGAAGCATATTCGTTAGTTTTGCTAAAAATAAAGTTAAAACCTCATCTACCTGTAAGCGCTCTGTTAACTGATGACCAATCTCACTAACATCCTGTAAGTATTTATTAATCTTTTGACTTGAATGAAATAAATTTAGGATGACGGCCAAACTAATAAATGGGACTCCAACAAAGAATATACCCAGCAAACCAATCTCGTTATAAAGTAAGTATAGGACGATTCCAACTGGTATGACGATCAGGCTAGTCAGCACTTCCCATATTAAATCCTTTGTGAAAAACCCGTTGGATCTTTGATAAACATATTTTTTAATAAAATAGATAACTATATGATTCAAAATGAAGGATGTTACTATATAACCGATGATTGGAATAAATGTTTGAACAGAATTTAATTCAATGATTCCTGTCTTACCACCAAGTATAAAATAGACAAACGCACTAACGAGAGAAATAAATGTAAACATAAGTGAGTTCATCGGAAATCTAAAAAACTCTCCCTTACCTACACGTAATTTCACTAGAAGCACGATGAGAACTAGCTGCATGAGGGCAAATTCAACAAATAACCCAAAGGCTAGAAATACGGCTAAAGACACACCATCGGTAAAGAAAATCGGTGTTTCATTTACTATAATTGGGAGTGATGAAACAATGCACATCAATACGAACAATGTAAAGATATCCATTCCATGTCCAGCAATAGAGGGGGGATATTGTTGAAAAATGAGCCAACTAGAAACGGGAAATAGAAGTAACCATGCTACCCATATGCCATGCTTTATATTGAGACTCATCTTTTATCCCCCTCCTTATTTGTATAAATGTTAACTTATTGTAAACTCTTGTCTTATTTTATCAAATTTTCTGATAGCTGTCACACTAAATTAGTATAATTTACCTCTATCTTTTGACCTAGTTGTTCAACTTGACTACTTTTTGTTTTAAATAGTGCCTAACCTCGGAAATAAAATAGAGGGAACCGGTAATAAGGAGCGCCTCTTTTTCACCTAATCGCGGAAGCTGTGCATCGATTGCTATTCTAAAATCCTCATATGCAGCCCCGTTTTCTCTTGGAAACATAGAGTATAATTTCTCGGCGGACATAGCCCTAGGGAAGTCAAATGAGGTAAAAATTACTCTGTCACTTATTTCAAACAAAGGAGCAACCATATCATCCAGTTTTTTATCCTCTAATGCACTGAATATGACGGTAATTGAATAGTCTTTTAGATGAGATCGGACAGTTTTAATTAGCTCATTGATCCCCTCAGGGTTATGGGCCCCATCAATAACGACAAGTGGCTGGTCGGAGATTTTTTCAAATCTTCCAATCCAATACATTTGCTCAAGTCCATTTCTTATATGTTTTTCCTCAATATGAACAGATAAATAGGTCCTCATATATTCTATTGCCTTCACTGCAAGAGAGGCATTTAAGACCTGATGGGAGCCTTTCATCGTGATGAATAGATTGATGAATGAGTTTCGGTCAGATTCATAGGAAAAGGTTTCGCCTTCTTTACTCGAAACAAGGGCTTCGTTCTTAAAATCTCTATTCAAAAGATAAACAGTTGATCTTTTTTGCTTGGCTTGCGTTTCAATGACTTTAATGGCTTCTTTTTGATGCACTCCTGTAATAACAGGTACACCCGACTTTATGATTCCCGCCTTTTCAAATGTGATTTTCTCAATTGTGTCACCTAAAATGGCAATATGATCGAGTCCAATTGTTGTAATGATTGAAAGTAGTGGATGGATGACGTTTGTCGAATCAAATCTCCCCCCTAGTCCTACTTCATATAGAACAAAATCGGTTCGATTGACTTTGCCAAAGTAGTATAAGGACATCGCAGTAATGACCTCAAATTCAGTTGGAGAGCCTAAATCAGTTTGTTCCAACTCATCGACCAATGGTTTTATAGTAGAAGCTAAGCTCATCATGTCTTCGTTTGAAATGGGCACACCATTTACACTAATTCTTTCATTAAATTGTTCTATGTAAGGTGAAGTAAAGGTACCCACCTCATATCCACCTTCTTGTAAAATGGATCGGATATAACTGACAGTTGAACCCTTCCCATTTGTACCTGCGACATGGATAGCTCGAATGAAACGTTCAGGATGACCCAAACGTTCCATCATCCATTCCATTCTTATTACTCCAGGTTTGATTCCATGTTTTAGTCGTGAATGAATCCAATTTAGTGCATCTTCATATAAAGTAAACATAAGGTTGCCTCCGGTTTTGTATCAGTTCAGTACATATTTTACATGAGAAAATGGAGACGGTTAACGTCTCCATTTCTTTTTTATAGTGCTCTTAAATCTTCAATTCGTTCGCGGACCGTATCGCGTTTTTCCTTGTAATCATTTTCCTTTTGACGCTCTTCTTCTATTACACTTTCAGGTGCTTTCTTTACGAAACCTTCATTGCCTAATTTCTTTTGAACACGTTCCACTTCTTTATCTAGCTTTCCAAGCTCTTTTTCAAGTCGTTTGATTTCCTCTTCAACATTGATTAAACCTTCAAGTGGTAAGGATAGCTCAGCACCTGAAATGATAGCTGTCATGGCTTTTTCAATTGATTCTAAGTTTGTTCCAAGAATTAATTCACTTGGATTACAGAACTTCTCAAGATAAGAACGATTTTTCTCAAGTTTATCAAGAACCTTTTCATCCTTTGCCTTAATTTGTAGTTTAATTTGCTTACTCATTGGTGTATTTACTTCTGCTCGAATGTTTCGTACAGCACGGATAATATCTACTAATAGCTTCATCTCACCTGCCGCCTGTTCATCTGATAGCTCAGGACGAACCACTGGCCACTCTGAAATGGTTATGGATTCACCAAAATGCGGTAAAGCCTGCCATATTTCTTCTGTAATGAAAGGCATGAATGGATGTAAGAGTTTCATCGTTTGATCTAAAACGTAAGCTAAAATGGAACGGGTCGTCAGTTTAGCTGCTTCGTTTTCACCATATAAGGGAAGTTTGGCCATCTCAATGTACCAGTCACAGAAATCATCCCAAATGAAGTTATAAAGAAGACGACCAACTTCACCAAACTCATATTTCTCAGCTAGTTTGGTAACTTCTTGAATCGTTTCATTTAAACGAGTGAGAATCCACTTATCGGCTACTGACTTTTCTCCTGTTAAATCTAATTGTTCATACGTTAAACCATCCATGTTCATAAGTGCAAAGCGAGAGGCATTCCAAATCTTATTTGCAAAGTTCCAAGTCGCTTCTACCTTTTCGGTACTATATCGTAAGTCTTGCCCTGGAGAACTACCAGTAGAAAGGAAATAGCGTAAGGAATCGGCTCCATACTGATCAATAACATCCATAGGATCGACACCATTCCCGAGGGACTTACTCATCTTTCGTCCGTCTTCAGCACGAACTAATCCATGAATCAATACATCGTCAAATGGTCGCTTACCTGTAAATTCTAAGGCTTGGAAGATCATACGGGATACCCAGAATAAAATAATATCATAGCCTGTCACTAATACATTAGTTGGGTAATAGCGTTTGAAATCAATGGATTCTAGATCTGGCCAGCCCATAGTTGAAAACGGCCATAGTGCGGAACTGAACCATGTATCAAATACATCTGAATCCTGCTCCCAATTCTCTGCGTCCTTTGGTGCCTCGTGTCCAACGAATACTTCACCTGTTTCTTTGTGATACCAAGCTGGAATACGATGTCCCCACCATAGTTGACGTGAAATACACCAATCACGAGTGTTTTCCATCCAGCGTAAATACGTATTCTCAAACCGGTCGGGGACAAAGTTCACCTTGTCATCTGTATTTTGTAAGTCAATAGCCATGTTTGCAAGTGGCTGCATCTTTACAAACCATTGAGTGGACAAATACGGCTCAACAACTGCATCACTTCGCTCACTATGTCCAACTGAATGCATATGCTCCTCGATTTTGAAAAGAATTCCTTCTTCTTGTAGGTCTTTTACAATTTGTTTACGACAATCAAAACGGTCTAGCCCTTGGTATTTAGCAGCATTTTGATTCATAGACCCGTCTTCGTTCATAACAAGAATTCGTTCTAAATTATGGCGGTTTCCAATCTCAAAGTCATTTGGATCATGCGCAGGAGTAATTTTAACAGCACCTGAACCGAAATCCATATCCACATAATCATCACCCACAATGGGGATTTCTCTGCCTATGATTGGTAGAATGATTGTTTTACCGATTAAGTGCTTGTAACGCTCATCTTCTGGGTGAACCGCTACAGCCGAATCACCTAGCATTGTTTCAGGACGAGTTGTTGCAACCTCAATATATCCTGATCCATCCGCTAATGGATATTTCATGTGATAAAAAGCACCTTGTACGTCTTTATGGATTACTTCAATATCTGAAATAGCTGTTTTTGTAGAAGGGTCCCAGTTAATGATGTATTCTCCACGATAGATTAATCCCTTTTCATACAGCTTAACAAAAACCTCACGCACAGCTTTTGATAGTCCTTCATCTAAAGTAAATCGTTCACGAGAATAATCTAGCCCAAGTCCTAGCTTCGACCATTGCTCACGAATGTGCCCGGCATATTCTTCTTTCCATTTCCATGATTCTTCTAGGAATTTTTCTCGTCCAAGATCGTATCGTGATTTTCCTTCTGCGCGTAGCTTTCCTTCTACTTTTGCCTGCGTCGCAATACCGGCATGATCCATTCCGGGAAGCCAAAGTACATCATATCCTTGCATCCGTTTCATACGAGTCATTATATCTTGAAGTGTCGTATCCCAAGCATGGCCCAAATGAAGACGTCCAGTAACATTGGGAGGTGGAATGACGATCGTGTATGGCTTCTTTCCTTCTTCAGGCTTTGCTTCAAAATACTTTCCATTTAGCCAATACGTATAACGACCAGCTTCAATTGCTTTCGGGTCATATTTTGTCGATAACAACTGCTCTTGTGTTTCCATTGTATTTCCTCCCTTTAATTCAATAAATCCCGAAAAGTTACTATCACTTGTCGACTAATTAATAATACTAGCCCTTACAGCCACTAGGAGCGAGTAGGTCGAGGCGCGAAGCCTTTTGAAAAACCGGAGTTAAGTTATTCCTAAATGAGGATTTTTCAAAAGGCGAGCAACGATGAGATACGAAGCTCATAATGGCTGTCAGAAAACAGAAAACTCCCTTCATCCGAAAAGGACGAAAGGAGTTAAATTTTTCGCGGTACCACCTTTTTTTGTAGAGAACCACAGAATTAAATTGCTCTACACACTCAGTCATGTAACGGCTGAACCCGGCTCTCTCTAGTAACCACTGTGTTCAAGAGGGCTGCTTAAGGGCGACATTCCAGTTTTACTTTTCCTAAGAAACCTTTCAGCCTTTGGGTTTCTCTCTCTTGAGGTGTAATTCTGTACTCTTCCCTGTCTTTGCATTTATCAAATCTTATTGGAAATATAAATTTAAATATATAACATACAGTTTACGAAATAGAAGTTGAATCGTCAATAAGTATTCCCACATTTTTTATATCATATTCTAGATATTGAAAAAGTTTCTATCATCTTCACTATACAAGCATACATATCATAGACTATTAGCAACTCGAGAAACAGTTAGGAGGGCTCAGCATGAAAAGACGGTACAGCCCCTATTCACTCCCGCCTTGGTTAAGGTATTGCCGCTCCGTTGTAGCACAATTTGTTTTTCCTATCATGGTTTTCCAAGTAATTCGTACCTTAATCTTTCCAACAGTTTTAGATGTATTATTGTTAGCCACTTTAATCTTTCTTGTATTTTGCTTTAAGTTAGAGTGGATTTAAGGGACTTAGATACTTTTAAAACAAAAAAGAATCCCTTAGGACTCCATCTGGGATTCTTGTTGTTTCTTCTTTTCTTCAAACATGACGATACTCGTTAAAAAGACTTCAATATTTTTCATTTGCCAGTAGGCTCTCTGTAGCAATTGGACATGTTTTATCTCACTTTTACTTTGTTTATTTCTTCGGTATCTGTCGACCACTTGAAACATGTTCTCTGGGTATGATAATTGTGCTGTAAATAAGGTGATTTCTTCATCATTAAGTGGACAATGCAACTGATAGGTTTGAAACCATTGAAACCTGTCATCTGTTTGAATGGGATATGTTTTGCATGATCGGTAGAAAAAATAGAGTAAATCATAAACCGGTGGAAAATGATTGCCTTGTTCGAAGTTTATAAACAATCCTTTTCCTGTGGTGTTATATAGGTAATGTGTAAAGGACGGTTTGCCATGAGTAAGAACTAATCGATACATATCTTTCTCAGACATTAGTTCCTGCCATTCGTCAAGCTTTCTCATTGCAAAATCACTGGCTCTCGTCATTTCTTGGTAATAGGTACAAAAGTACAACTCAAACGGAGACATATAAGTCTGCTCTTCACATTTCTCAACAAAAAGCTCTAGCTCTTCTTTCCGTTGCTTCCATTTTTCTTTTTCACTTTGTACGAGTCCATTAACCTCTTCACTAGTGATTTTTTCCTCAGTGATTGTTTTTGCATGTAATTCTCCTAGGGACTTAAATAATTGGAAAGCATGATCATTCCTATCAAGATCTTCATTTTCTTCTAACCAAGGCATTAAGTAATAAGCTGCTTGCTCATGATCAAATACGAATACTGAACCCGTTCTCGTCCGATAAATAGGCACACCAAATCCATAACTCTTATATTGTAGAAATCTTACTCTTTCTTCGAATTCCGCTAATTTTGTCTGTGGTAGCTTAGTTTTCTTCAACGCTAATGTACCTTGATTTGAATGAACCTTTTTAATCGTCCCATAATCCTCAATGTACTCTGCATCAATTCCATATTCCGTAAGAAGCGGTTGATACTTATACCGTAAGTCAGCTGTCATATTGACTGTGCACTTCCTTTACTTAATGTCAGGTAGAAAAGCACATGTATACGAAAAAAATTCTAAAGAAAGACGTGAGGAGCTTTCACTCTCTCACGTTTACTTTCCTTTATTTTCTGCTCCCAGTAAGAACAGGGATATATATGATTTGACCTTCAGCTAGATGCTCTCTATCAAGATGGTTTACTCTAATTAGGGCCTGAGATTGAACACCATATTTACTTGCAATCATTTCAATTGATTCATTCTTCTGGACGATACACATCTTTAACCTTGTTGTTTCGAATTCATCATCTTTTGCAAATATTTTTGTTAAAGACAATGTATTTTCGTCACGGTTTCCATACTTCTCTTCTTCGTGTACAGCCTTTTTATAGGTAGTTTGAGCATGATCAATTCGACTTTTAAGTTCGAATTGTGGAGCTTGGCGTGTAAACACATAAGGTTCTTCTTGCACAAGTTCTACTTCTTCGAATTCATCTGTCGTATGTCGCTTTGCTTCAACAACAAATGGTGTAAAAGGATCGTTTTCTTGCTCTGCTTCTGCCTCTTCAGTTTCCTCTTCGTAAAATGACCCTCTCATAAGAGGCTGAACAAGCTCTTCTTCAACTACTTCCTCTTGATTATAAGGTACTATCACTTCTTCAGTTTCAGGTTCTTCCTCTACGTATTCTTCATTCGTATTGTTAAGATCATTAGCTGCTGGACGTTCGTGCTCTTGATCTTCGTAGATACCTGAAATAGAAAGATCTGCTTCGAGCAAGAGGTTTCCTCGCTGTGGTAATTCGTAGTCAAACATTTCAATCGTAACGTACACATCATTTAAATTTTGGATTCTGTTTTTAGGGATTGTAATATCCACTGGAAACTTGTGCTTTAATACTGAAACTCCATCTTCCCTCGTGGTAACATCTTGAACTGTGCGAAACCCTGTCGGTAATGTGCTTAATCTTTCTTCGTCATCCATTCCCCCGGCATGATACTCACCTGTTAAAACTAATCCACCTCTAACAGATATATATTGATCATGTTCTTGAATGATAATCTCAGGATCTAATGACATTGATAGCAACTCAGATACTTCCTGTCCCTTTTGGAACCAAATGGACTCTTCTACAGAAAATCGTATGGACGATTGGTTTTCAACTGTCAAGTCCGCTCCTCCTTTCAAACCCTTAATAATAATTACGATGTCATTAAAGACATATGATAAAACACGCTTGTTTATGAGAAAAACTTTAAGAATACCTCGCAATTACTTAAAGAATTTCCGACAAACGGTTTTTACTTCCAACGTTTTGCTAAATCTTTGTCGACGAAAAAACCACCTAGCACTAAAAAGTGAAGGTGGTTTGACTCTGCTATTTTTTTAGTTTGGAAAAGGATTTCTCTACCGCTTGAATTGTTTTTTCAATGTCATCATTCGTGTGAGCAGTTGAAAGGAACATTCCTTCGAATTGTGACGGAGGTAGGAAGACTCCTTCTTGTAGCATGTTTTGATAGTAAGAGGCAAACATTTCTAAATCTGATTGCTTCGCCTCTTCATAATTGGTTACTTTTCCGTTTCTGAAAAAGAATCCTACCATTGATCCCGCTTTTGTTAGATGATGAGGAATCCCGTGCTTAACAGCAGCATCCGTGATTCCTTCTATTAATCGGTCTGCTTTTCGTTCAAACTCCTCGTAGCAATCTGGAGTCAGTTTTTGAAGTGTTTCAAATCCTGCTGTCATGGCAAGTGGATTTCCTGATAGAGTACCCGCTTGATATATAGGACCGCTTGGTGCAATTTGCTCCATAATTTCTCTGCGTCCACCATAAGCTCCAACCGGAAGTCCCCCACCAATAACCTTACCTAAACATGTTAGATCTGGTTTGATTCCGTATTTACCTTGTGCTGAATGATAGCCTACTCGAAAACCTGTCATAACCTCATCAAAGATTAACAATGCTCCGTACTGAGTCGTAATTGCTCTTAATTCTTCTAAGTAGCCAGGTAATGGTGGAACCACTCCCATATTTCCAGCAACTGGCTCAATAATTACACCAGCTATATCATCACCAAATTGTTCAAAGGCAAATCTAACACTTTCTAAATCATTATAAGGTACCGTGATGGTGTTTTGAGCAACTCCTGCTGGAACACCCGGGCTATCTGGCAATCCAAGAGTGGCCACTCCGGATCCAGCTTTGATCAATAAAGAGTCCCCGTGTCCGTGGTAACAGCCTTCAAACTTCATGATTTTATCACGACCTGTAAAGCCTCTAGCTAACCTAAGTGCGCTCATCGTTGCTTCTGTACCAGAGCTTACCATCCGAACCATTTCCATTGAAGGAACACGCTCAATTACCATCTTAGCAACTTTTGTTTCAAGCAAGGTCGGAGCACCAAAGCTCGTACCATTCTCTGTTGCCTTCTTGATCGCTTCTACAACCTGATCATCTGCATGACCATGAATCAATGGCCCCCATGAAAGAACATAGTCAATGTATTCGTTTCCATCGATATCATAGATTTTGGAGCCTTTCCCTCTCTCCATAAAAACAGGATCCATATTGACAGATTTGAAGGCACGAACGGGACTATTAACCCCTCCAGGTAAAACTTCTACAGCTTCCTTAAAAGCTTCAACTGACTTTGTAAATTGCTTCATAGGCACGAGCCCTCCTGTTATTCGTTCTCAGACAACCAAATGGCCGCATCTTTAGCAAAATAAGTAATAATTAAATCTACTCCAGCACGTTTCATACTCGTTAACATTTCAAGCACAATCTCACGCTCTGAGATCCATCCTTTTTGTGCGGCTGCTTTAATCATTGAATATTCACCACTTACATTGTAAGCAACAATAGGAACATTAAACGTATTCTTAACGTCTCTAATGATATCTAAGTAAGATAGGGCTGGTTTTACTATGAGGAAATCAGCACCTTCAGCCATATCTGATTCTGCTTCTCTTAAAGCTTCTAAACGGTTAGCTGGATCCATTTGATAAGTCTTTCGATCACCAAATTGAGGAGTACTATGAGCAGCGTCTCTAAAAGGGCCATAAAAAGCAGAAGCATATTTAACTGCATAAGACATGATCGGCACATCTTCAAAACCTGCTTCGTCCAACCCATGACGAATAGCTGCAACAAAGCCATCCATCATATTGGAAGGAGCAATAATATCAGCACCTGCTCTAGCCTGGCTTACTGCAGTTTTGGCCAATAGCTCTAAACTAGAGTCATTTTGTACATAGCCATCTTCTACCACTCCACAATGACCATGTGACGTATATTGACACAAGCATGTATCCGCAACAATAACTAATTCAGGATGGTGTTCCTTCACTAACTTAATAGCTCGTTGGACAATTCCCTGCTCTTCGTATGCACATGAACCTACTTCATCCTTCTCACCCGGAACACCAAATAAGATAATTGATTTTAAGCCAAGTAACACGACTTCATTTATTTCCTCTAGTAACAAATCCAATGATAAGTGATACACCCCTGGCATAGAGGGTATTTCTTCTTTGATATTTTCGTTTTCTACAACAAAAATCGGATAAATAAAATCTTCTTTATGTAAGTGTGTTTCTCTTACCATATCCCGGATAGTTGAAGTACGACGTAAACGGCGGTGTCGGTTAAAAGAATTCATTTATGTTCCTCCCCTTTTTTCAAAAAATGAAAGTAACTCCTGCAATAAATGATCCATCGTATATGTTTGTGGAACAATATTTGGAATGATGCCATGTGTTTGAGCTGCTTTTTCAGTTATGGGTCCGATACAACAAACAACTGTTCTTTGTATCCAAGATTTCCAGTCTGTGCCTTCTAATAGTTGAACGAAATGGTTGATGGTTGAAGGGCTTGTAAAGGTAATAGCATCGACATTTTGATTCAAGATTTCAAGCCATTCTAGTCGATGAGTGGGACATACAGTCGTATAAACGGTAAGCTTAGTCACTTTTGCACCTAATACACCTAGCTGTTTAGGTATAAGGTCTCTTGCTAGGTTCCCTCGAATATATAGAACCTTTTTTCCTTCTAGTTTTTCATTTTGTAAGTCTCGGATCAGTCCTTCAGCTACAAATTCAGTGGGAAGGAGAAAGGCCTCTAAACCTCTTTTTTTTAGAGCTAGCTTCGTTTTATCACCGACAACCGCAATCTTCGCTTGAAGTCCTCTAGTATCAATACTTAGTTGCTCAGACTGCTGAAAAAAATACTCCACTCCGTTGACACTCGTAAAAACGAGCCAATCGAATTCATTCAAACGATTGAGTTGTAACTTTTCCATAGGCGTAAGCACTGCAGGTAAAAAGGCTAGCAGAGGTAAGATCAGTGGTGTGCCACCTAAGTCCTTAATTTGACGAGCAAATTCCCTACTTTTCTCCTCAGCACGGGTAATTACAATCGTTTTATTTGCCAAAGGCTGAGTGTCCATTACAACTGAAGTCCCTCTTTGACCTTTTGAATGAGTTCAGATGCTCCTTGATTTCTTAACCTTGCAGCCACTTCTTTTCCAACCTGCTCGTAATTTGGTCCACTAACCGTCTCTTTTAATATGGTTTTGCCATCAGGTGAACCAACAAGACCAGTTAGTTCAATATATCCCTCTTCCGTTATTCTAGCTAATCCCGCAATTGGAACTTGGCAACCACCTTCTAGTTCATGAAGAAAAATTCTTTCAGCTCGAACTGTTTCTTCAGTCGTTGAATCATTAAATTTTGCAAGTAAATTACGTAATTCATGATCCTCTTCTCGACATTCGATAGAAAGTGCCCCTTGTCCTACAGCTGGTAAGCAAACGTCTGCTTCTAAAAACTCAGTCACAACCTCGTCCGTCCAACCCATACGCGATAGGCCAGCTGCTGCTAACATAATGGCATCGTATTCTTCATTTTTTAATTTTTCAAGTCTAGTATCAATATTTCCACGAATCCACTTTACCTGCAAGTCAGGACGTTTTGCTAACAATTGTGCACTTCTTCGTAAGCTACTTGTTCCAATAACCGCTCCAGGTTTAAGCTCCGATAGCGGTGTATGATCCTTTGAAATTAATACATCTCGGTAATCCACTCGTTTTGGCATGCAACCAATAATTAATCCCTCTGGAAGAATGGCTGGCATGTCTTTCATACTGTGAACCGCCATATCAATTTCCCGATCTAGCATAGCCTGTTCAATTTCTTTCACAAAAAGACCTTTACCGCCTACTTTAGAGAGAGTCACATCAAGAATAACATCACCCTTAGTAATAATCTCCTTCACCTCAAAATCAAAAGAGGCCCCTAAATCTTTTAATTGTTGTATGACCCAATTGGTTTGGGTAAGTGCTAGCTTACTTCTTCTTGATCCAACGATAATTTTCCTCATTCTCTTTCCTCCTTAAAACACATGTGTGTTTAAGTAAACAAAACATTACGTGTACCAAATATGGAACCGTGATAGGCTACCAAATAGAAAGAAATTGATTAGAAGAACTAAGAATGCCGCAACATTCCATGTAGCCATTGATTTACCTTCTAAACCTTTTCCTACGCGCAAATATAATAGATAGCTATACGTACTGAGTACAATAAAAGAGCCAATTACCTTTGCATCATACCAATGAAAGGGATCAAGCTTAATATATGCCCATAGGACACCTAATAGGAGTGATAACAATAGCATTGGAACACCGATCACGTTTAATACATTTGACATATAATCCAACTTTGAAAGATCATCTAATCGAATGAGGCGCTTCCCCCATTTTTTCTTCTTCAATAAATTATATTGTAGTAAATACAAAATGGAAAAAACGAAGGAAATTGAAAATGCTCCATAGGATAATATAGCCATTGAAATATGTATGAATAGTAGTTCAGAAACTAGTTTTTCTGCAAGCAGGGTTGACTCATGTTGCGCGGGAGCAAATGTATGAAGTGCCATAATAAAAAATCCAAGGACGTTCGTAAAAAACACAATAAAATCAACTCGAACGAATCGGTTAATCACAAGTGAAAGGGTAATCAATACCCATGCGTAAAAATACAGGCTTTCAGAGATTGTTAACAAGGGAATTGTGCCAGTATCGATCGTCCTAAGTACTAAAAAGATGGTTTGAAGCATCCAGACAATAGAAAGCAACCAGAAGGCAATTCTGTTTGCCTTCCGGTTGTTGTGAAGAAAATCAATAAAATATAATAAGACACTGAGTGCATACAATAAGATTGTTAGATCATAAACCCAACTCATTCTACAAAATCCTCACTTAAATTTTTGCTGAAACTTTTTGTGCGGATGCTGAAATATTCCATTGTGAATTTTTACTCTCAGTCTGAACCTCGCGCAACTTTTGTACTTCAACGGCTTCTTCTATATCAAATATTTTCATAAATAGCTTTAGAGATTCTTCAGCATCGGATTCCCCAGCCATTTCCTTAGCCTTTAATATGGGGTCACGTAGCAACTGATTAATAATACTCTTTGTGTGCTTATTTAATACCTTCAGATCACGATCAGACAAGTTCGGTAGCTTTCTCTCAATGCTTTGCATCGTCTCTTCTTGAACAGACAGTGCTTTTTGGCGAAGAGCTGAAATGACAGGAACAACACCTAGAGTTTGAAGCCATTGTTTAAATTCAACAATTCCTTCTTCAATCATAATCTCAATTTTCTCAGCCTCAGCTCTGCGCTCCTGCATATTGGCTTCAACAATTCCCTCTAAGTCATCAATATCATACAAAAATACACTATCTACATGAGAAAGACGTGGATCAAGGTCACGTGGAACGGCAATATCCACCATAAAAATCGGACGTCCTTTTCGTTTTTTCTCAACTTTAGACATCATTTGCTCAGTAATAACATAATCCTTAGAACCAGTAGAGCTAATTACGATATCTGCATCTGCTAATACAGCTTCTAAGTCTTCCATCGGCTTTGCCACACCCAGAAATCGTGAAGCGAGAGCCTCAGCCTTTTCCAACGTTCGGTTTAAAACCGTCACTCTCTGAACACCATTCCCATGAAGGTTTTGAACAGCAAGCTCACCCATTTTCCCAGCACCTAGGATCACCACATGCTTGTTTGATAGGTTGCCGAAAATCTTCTTTGCTAATTCAACTGCTGCATAGCTTACAGAAACGGCATTCGCCCCGATTTCTGTTTCAGAATGAGCGCGCTTTGCTAGAGTTATGGCCTGCTTAAACAATTGGTTAAAGACTGTTCCCACGGTTTGTTCCTCTTGAGCTTGTGCAAAGCTTGTACGAACCTGGCCTAATATTTGCGTTTCACCTACAACCATTGAGTTAAGCCCACAGGTGACTCGGTGCAAATGTTCAACGGCATTGTCACCTTCATATATATTTAAGAAAGGAGAAAACTCCTCTTTATTAAGCTGAAACCATTGTGATAGAAATGATTTTATATAATAACGTCCAGTGTGAAGCTGGTCTACAACTGCATATATCTCCGTACGATTACAAGTAGATACAATAATATTTTCAAGGATGCTTTTTTGCTCTTTTAGTTGTTTCATTGCTAAAGGTAGTTCTGTTGGATCGAACGTTAATCTCTCTCGAATCTCAACAGGGGCAGTTTTATAATTTAAGCTGACTACGATTATATGCATGTGTAAGATTCACCCCCCACCATAATGTAATTCTATTATACCATTCTTATATAAGGTCACATTTTAAAATTGTGAACAGAGTATGAATTCCTATGATAATATATTATATAGATGAGTAATCGTATCTGTTAGCCCATTTGTCATAGACTCTCTCATACAATAAGTATTCTACATGAGAAAAAATGACTCCAAAATGTACAATAACAAAAACTAACCTGTTAATCAAGCTATCTGTAAAAACAATACTTACTAAATATAAACATTCCCTATTACATCTAGAGGTGATTAAATTGAAAAAGCAAGGTGTTTTCCCAGGAATTATCTTAATTGGAATTGGTATCTATTTCTTATTGGATCAATTACATTTCCCTGCCTTAAGCATGTTTTACTCATGGCCGACTTTATTAATCATCATAGGAGTGGCTTTCTTATCTCAAGCCTATACATCCCGGGATTATCAAAACATTGTACCTGGATTTATTTTAGTAGGACTCGGTGTACACTTTCATTTACTTGAGCTAGTATCTTTTTGGCCTGATCATTGGGCAATGTTCACCTGTATCATAGGAATCGCCTTCTTGCTTCGTTATCAGCAAACAAAATCAGGGTTACTTCCAGGAATAGTACTCTTATTATTATCCATTCTTGCCTTATTTTATCACGAAGTCATTGGTTGGTTAGGTTGGGTTGGCACAATTGTTGAATTAGCTGAACATTATTGGCCAATTGGGCTGATTCTTGTAGGTGTTTATTTGTTATTTTTCAAAAAAAAATAAAGTAAGGTTACTATCAACAAACCATTTAGAGTGCGAGTTTTGCACTCTTTTTTATTTAAATTAAACTGATTATCCCACTAGCTCAGAATAAATAGTCGTAACCCTATTTGTTGGTGTTTCTTTAAATATGAGTTTTGTAAAATCTTACCTTTAATATAATTAGGTTGGTTGGAACGGAAGGTGCTAGGGCTCCTTTCTAAGAGCAGTGGGACAGGTGAGACTCACGCATGGCGTTCTCGCCGAGGAGGCTCACCGCCCACCCCGGGGAATGGTGCATCCTCTCGTTACAATCAACCCCTATTCTAAAAAGCAAAAAAGTTTCTGAATATAGCTTTTTTTAAAACAATTGATTTCGGAGTATGTCATTCTGAGTTAAAGGGATAATCAGTTAAGTTAATTAAGTTGGCACTTAATTAAGTGAATGCTAAATTATATGTATGATTGAAAAAATACTTCAGGTTGTGTTGTAAGTGGTAAATCAGGAGGCTTATTATGGCAAAACGGCTCGAGGTACTGGGCTGATCAAGGACAATTTCACACATATATATTAAATCATTATTACAATGGTTCAACTAAAGTCGGTGGTACTGGAAAGATTTACAAATACTTTTCATATTAATATTTCAATATATTTTGGTTTTTTTTGAATGATAAAAATAGAAAAAACGACTTTCTTACTAGGGTTTTAACAGGAAAATAAGTATCCACAACTTTAAGGAGATTCAAAATTAATATTCCACTTTCTCTAATTTTTATCACAGAGAAAGTGGAACTTTTTTTGATTACCCTAAATTCGCTACGAACATTAAACCTAAAGAATTTTTAATATGTAAGAAGGAGATTAGTTCTTAGAGTAAGAAAAATTGCATGCACATAGCAAATAATAGTCTTAGCGTACATTTTTGTTAAAATGTTGGCAGTACCCCTATTAGAACCCAAAATCGGTGGGACATATCGCATCGACATTAATGGTAGTGACATAGCCATGGGCGAATATCTAGAAATTGTTCCTTATGAAAGAATCATTATGTCTTGGGGATGGGACAATTCCACTATTATGCCTCCTGGAGCAAGTAAGGTAGAATTTCTTTTTACACCTCAGGAGGACGGGACATTACTTGTCTTGAATCATTACAATATACCAAGCGAAAAAGTGTCATCAAATAACAATGGATGGACACATTACTTGGACCGACTAAAATTGCTGACCGAAGGTGTCAATCCTGGAATTGACCCTTGGTCAAAACAAATATAAATATTTTAAGTAAATAATAAATGGAGGAATTTTAATGTCAAATACCATTCATCAAGAAATCATTTTTTAGGTAAACCCACATACAATTTATGATATTCTAACAGACTCTAAAAAATTTAGTGCAGTATCGGGTGGAGCTCCAGCTGCTATAAACTCAGAAGAAGAGGATCTTTTTCATTATTCGGTGGAATGGTAGAAGGAAGAATGATTGAATTGTAGAGAACAAACGAATCGTCCAAGCATGGCGTGCTAAAAGCTGGGAAGAGGGAGTTTATTCGTTGGCTAAGTTTGAACTGAAAGAACAAGGCTCTGAGACCTTATTAGTTTTTGACCATACGGGTTTTCCAGAAGGACAAGCTGAGCACCTATCTGTAGGTTGGAAGAATAATTATTTGAATCTTATTGAGAGCTATCTAAGCAAATAAACCTCCTTTAAAAAGGAATCCATAGCAACCAAAAATAAAGGAACTTGGATATCCAAGTTCCTTTACTTTTTTTCCGAGCAGTTTTGTGCTAAACAAGTTCAAAAAAAGGGAAAGCCACCTACTGGCTCTCCTTCTGATTTACATACCTCATCATTGTAGACCATGCTTCTTCCTTGCCAATTCCTTTTTCAGAAGAGAACAAAACAAGTGAATCTGTACTCTCCATTTGTAGAGTCTCTTTTACAACCTTTAGATGTTTTTGCCATTTTCCTTTAGGGATTTTATCTGCCTTTGTCGCAACCACCATGGTGGGAGTTTTATAATGCTTTAGGAATTCATACATCATTACGTCTTCCTTCGAGGGTGCATGACGAAGATCCACAATGAGTATAACGACCTTTAAGTGCTCACTCTTTGTAATATACGTCTCAATCATTTTACCCCATGCAGCTCGTTCTGATTTAGGTACCTTTGCATAACCATAACCTGGGACATCCACAAAATACATGATTTCATTAATAATAAAGAAATTCAAAGTTTGTGTTTTCCCCGGTTTTGAAGAGGTTCTAGCTAAGGCTTTTCGATTAATCATTTTATTAATGAATGAGGATTTCCCCACATTTGACCTTCCTGCAAGTGCGATTTGTGGTAAACCATCATTTGGATATTGTTCTGGTTTTACTGCGCTGATTACAATGTCAGCTGTATTTACTTTCATAATTACTCCCCTACTAACGCATGCTTTAATACTTCATCTAAATGAGCTACAAGCACATAATTTAAGTCATTTCTAACACTTTCCGGAATATCATCTAAATCTCTTTCGTTTTCCTTTGGAATAATAATCGTTGTGAGCCCAGCCCTGTGAGCACTTAATGACTTCTCTTTTAATCCACCAATCGGAAGCACACGCCCTCGTAAGGTAATTTCTCCAGTCATACCCACATTTTTTCTAACCGCTCTGCCTGTTAAGGCTGAAACCAATGCAGTGGCCATTGTTATGCCTGCAGAAGGTCCATCCTTTGGAACAGCCCCCTCTGGAACGTGTATATGAATATCGTTCTTTTCATTAAACTCTGGATCTATTTTTAATTCACTAGCCCTAGATCGAATATAACTAAATGCCGCTTGGGCTGATTCCTTCATGACATCACCGAGCTGACCAGTTAATATCAATTTTCCTTTACCAGGATTGACTGATACTTCGATGGAGAGCGTATCTCCACCAAATGCTGTATAGGCTAAACCTGTTGCCACACCTAGCTGGTCTTCAAGCTCTGCTTGACCGTAACGGAACTTTGGTTTTCCTAAAAATTCTTCTAAACGTTTTTCTGTTAGGATGATTTTATTTTGCTCACCAGACACAATAATTCTAGCCGCTTTTCGGCATAGTGTTGCAAGCTGTCTCTCTAAGCTACGAACACCTGCTTCTCTCGTATACATTCGTATGAGCTTAACTAGTGCCTCATCTCTCAATTGTAGATTCCCTTTTGATAAACCATGCTCTTTTACTTGCTTTTGAAGAAGATGCTCTTTGGCAATATGAACTTTTTCAAGCTCCGTATAGCCAGCAATTGTAATGATTTCCATTCGGTCTAACAAAGGTCCAGGAATAGTTGACAAGTTATTTGCCGTCGCAATAAACATGACTTTAGAAAGGTCATATGGTTCCTCAATGTAATGGTCACTAAAATTATGATTTTGCTCTGGATCAAGTACTTCAAGCATTGCAGCAGATGGATCTCCCCTAAAATCATTAGACATTTTATCGATTTCATCTAATAAAAAGACTGGGTTTATTGTACCCGCTTTCTTCATCCCTTGAATGATTCTTCCGGGCATTGCACCTACATACGTTCTACGGTGACCACGAACTTCAGATTCATCCCTTACTCCACCCAATGAAACACGGACAAAATGACGGTTTAAAGATCTAGCAATCGACTTTGCTAACGAAGTCTTCCCAACACCTGGAGGACCGACTAAGCAAAGGATTGGTCCTTTTAAGGACTGGGTTAGCTTTTGAACAGCTAAATACTCTAAAACACGTTCCTTTACTTTTTCAAGTCCATAATGATCCTCATCTAGAATGGATTCTGACCGTTTAAGGTCGAGAGTATCCTCTGTCGCATTCGTCCAAGGCAAGGATAAGAGCCACTCTATGTAGTTACGAATAACCGCACTCTCTGCTGAACTTGCAGGTATTTTTTCATAGCGCTCCAATTCTTTAAGAGCGGTTTCTTTAACAGATTCCGGCATACCGGCTTGTTCAATCTTATCTTTTAAAGTTGAAACTTCACCAGTTTTCCCTTCCTTGTCTCCCAGTTCTTTTTGAATGGCCTTCATTTGTTCACGCAAATAATATTCTTTTTGGGTGCGCTCCATTGACCGTTTGACACGTTGGCCAATTTTCTTTTCTAAATTTAAAACTTCTTTCTCATTATTAATAATATTGATCAGCTTATTTAATCGTTCTATTACAGAGAAGGTTTCAAGGATGTCTTGTTTATCCTTCATTTTCAACGGTAAGTGAGAAGCAATAAGGTCTGCAAGCCTACCAGGTTCTTCAATGTCTGAAATGGTCGCATAGGTCTCAGCAGAAACCTTTTTTGACAGTTTTATGTATTGCTCAAAATAGTCAAGTAAGGATCTCATTAATGCTTCTTCTTCAATATCCTTTGTCCCTGGATCATCTGTAATTGAAATTTTTACAGAAACGAAATCTTCATGATCTATAAATGTTTGAATTTCACCACGACTTAGCCCTTCGACTAGAACACGAATGGTACCATTTGGAAGCTTTAACATTTGTTTTACTTTTGACAATGTACCTACTTGAAAAACATCTTCTTCTTCAGGATTGTCTATGCCTGCATCCTTTTGCGTTGCTAAGAAGATTAAATGTTCTTCCATCATCGCTTTTTCTAAGGCCTGAACTGATTTTTCCCGTCCTACATCCAAATGTAAGACCATTGTTGGATAAACTAGAAGTCCTCTTAAGGGTAATAAAGGTATGACCATTTCCTTTTTCTTCGCCATTATGTATTGCACCTCCACGTGTAACAATCGTCTATAAGAAAAGCGTAAGCGCCCTGTTTAGCCAAGGCACAAGCATTTGTTCACAAGCAAAAGAAAAGGTTGCAATCCCCTTATATTGTTACAGATAATTTGAAAATAGCGGGGCTAAGTGCTGGAGCTTAACACAAAGCCAACTCAAGAAAACTTATATTTTCTAATTTACTAAGAAAATTTAACTAGTACCAAGCCTCTAATAATTAGCGTTGATTAGTTCCTCTAGAATGATGTTTAAAAAATGGTTTGTAAAGAGTATTGTTTTTCAATTCTATCTTACTTAGCTTGCATTTGTCTATTAAGGTGCAACGGACTATGTGCATAGTATGAATCTTTTCATAAAAATAACTCCGATTCTGATAACAAAATCGGAGTCACCTTGTTAAATAGATTCTGCTTTCGACTCGATTATGTTTGCGGATGCAGGAACAACCTTTGGAATTGGTGTAGAATGAGTCCGTTCAAACACAACCTCAAACACCTCGGATAAATGAGCCACTGGAAAAATTTCAATTCCACTTATCTCATTTAAAATAGACTGCATATTTTCTTTTGGGATAATAACCATGGTTGCCCCGGCAAGTTTTGCAGCCTTAACTTTTGCAAATACTCCTCCAACTGGCTTTACAAACCCATGTATACTGATTTCTCCCGTCATAGCAACGGTGTGCTTAATAGGAATATTATAAATGGCTGAGTAAATTCCTGTTGCCATCGCTACACCTGCTGAAGGTCCATCAACTGGAATACCACCTGGAAAATTAACATGGATATCATAATCAGATGCTGGAACTTTTAACGTTCTTAACACCGTTAGTACGTTTTCGATTGAGCCTTTCGCCATACTTTTTCTTCTAACAGACTTCCCTCGATCTCCTATACTTTCCTCTTCAACTATTCCAGTAATATTTATAGATCCCTTTTCAAGAGCTGGTATAACAGTTACTTCTATCTCTAGCAACGCGCCTGTGCTCGGACCATATACAGCCAGTCCATTAACAAGTCCAACTTTAGGTTCGTCATTGATCTTTTTCTCATGCCTTGGTGATAATTGGCTAGAATGAATGACCCACTCAATATCCTTAGTTAGGATTGAGGATCGATCTTCGGAAATAGCCAATCCAGCTGCAATTTGTACAAGGTTAACAGCTTCTCGTCCATTTCTGGCATAGGTTGAAAGAATTCGAATCCCGTCTTCTGCCATATTCATGTCTATTTTAGCCGCAGCTATTTTCGCAACAGTAGCTAGCTCTTCGGGCTCCAGTTCTCTAAAGAAGACCTCTAAACAACGTGATCGAATAGCTGGTGGTAGCTCATTGGGTGTTCGAGTCGTTGCCCCAATCATCCTGAAATCAGCTGGTAGTCCATTTTGAAAAATATCATGGATATGTGTTGGTATGGATGTGTTCTCTTCATTATAGTAGGCACTCTCTAGAAATACTTTTCTATCTTCTAGTACCTTAAGCATCTTATTCATTTGAATTGGGTGTAATTCACCAATTTCGTCAATAAACAAAACTCCTCCATGAGCATGAGTAACTGCGCCTTGTTTGGGCTGAGGAATACCTGCTTGTCCCATTGCTCCAGCTCCTTGATATATAGGATCATGAACGGAACCAATTAACGGATCTGCTATCCCTCTCTCATCAAATCTTGCCGTAGTCGCATCAAGTTCAATAAAAACAGCCTCTCTCTTAAATGGAGACTTTGAATTTCTCTTTGCTTCCTCTAAAACGAGCCTAGCAGCAGCTGTTTTCCCGATACCTGGAGGACCATAAATAATGACATGCTGAGGATTAGGTCCGCATAATGCTGCTTTTAAAGCCCTGATTCCATCTTCTTGGCCAACTATATCCTCAAAACATGTGGGTCTTACTTTTTCACTAAGGGGCTCTGTTAATGAAATGGATCTCATTTTTCTAAGCTGTTCCATTTCCTTGCGCGATTCTTTATCAATTGAAACCTTTTGAGTACGTTGATTTCGAAGTAAATTCCAAAAATATAACCCTATAATCACACCGAAAAATAATTGAATAAATAAAGCGATGCCAGTCCAACTCATGTTATACCTCCT
Organism: Bacillus sp. DJP31; assembly: GCF_049310945.1. Lineage (NCBI taxonomy): Bacteria > Bacillati > Bacillota > Bacilli > Caryophanales > Bacillaceae > Bacillus > Bacillus sp. DJP31. Next base: position 235,489 of record NZ_JBMERO010000002.1, read on the forward strand.
CTTAAGATCCTATGTCTTCTGTTAAACATTAGTATCTCCCTGTAAGAGTTGGACTAAACCATAAAGTGAAACTTCTACTATGGATAAAATTGTGAAATATATTCAAATTCAAACTGTAGTCTGGCTCAGGAATGTCACTATCAAGGTATAGAGTGGAAAAAGAACATTCTGTAACTGAAGGATTGGGATCAAAAGTGAATTTCCCCCATCCCAAACCTAACCGAAGTAGTTTTCTACTGTAAATTTAAGAAAGGCAAAAAAACCGGGTGGGAGTGTCCCAACCGGTTTATTAGTATTATAGTTTAGGCAGAATCCTTCTTATCCTGTCCGGAAAGAACAGTACCGTCTTTAAGAACAAGCTTAGGTGTATTTTCACCTGTTACTGTTTCTAATGTGATCATACATTTTCCGACATCCTGTTGTGAAGGCAAATCATACATGACATCTAGCATAATTCCCTCAATAATAGAACGCAAACCACGAGCACCTGTTTTTCTTTCAATAGCTCTCTTCGCAATCTCAGTCAGTGCTTTTTCTTCAAAGTCTAGCTCCACATTATCAATTTCCAGCAGTTTTTGATACTGCTTTATAAGTGCATTCTTAGGCTTTGTTAAGATTTCCACTAGTGCTGATTCATCTAAGACTTCTAGGTTTGCAATGACTGGTAAACGTCCAATAAACTCTGGGATTAGACCGAATTTCAGAAGATCTTCTGGTAATACTTTTGACAATAGTGATACGTCACCAGTATCTTCTTGATTCGAACCTGCTCCAAAACCAATTACCTTTTTACCGAGACGGCGTTTAATAATTTGCTCAATTCCATCAAAAGCCCCACCACAAATAAATAAGATATTTGTCGTATCGATTTGAATGAATTCTTGATGTGGATGCTTTCTTCCACCTTGAGGAGGAACGCTTGCAACGGTCCCTTCAAGGATCTTTAATAGAGCTTGCTGAACCCCTTCACCAGAAACATCACGTGTAATGGAAGGATTTTCTGATTTACGAGCCACTTTATCTATTTCATCAATATAAATAATACCTTTTTCAGCCTTTTCCACATCATAATCAGCAGCCTGAATTAGCTTTAACAAGATATTTTCTACATCTTCACCAACATAGCCTGCTTCTGTTAGCGAAGTAGCATCTGCAATAGCAAACGGAACATTTAGAATTCTAGCTAAGGTTTGCGCTAAAAGTGTTTTCCCACTACCTGTCGGACCAATCATGGCAATATTACTCTTTGAGAGCTCTACATCATCAATCTTACTATTAGAGTTAATTCGTTTGTAATGATTGTAAACCGCCACTGCCAAAGACTTCTTAGCAGAGTCTTGACCAATTACATATTCATCAAGTATGTCCCTAATTTCCTTCGGCTTGGGAACATCTTTAAATTCAACTTCCTCTTCTGTTCCTAGTTCTTCTTCTACGATTTCAGTACATAATTCAATACATTCATCACATATATAAACACCTGGCCCAGCTACGAGTTTTCGTACCTGATCTTGTGTTTTACCACAAAACGAACATTTAAGCTGTCCTTTTTCATCGTTAAATTTAAACAACGAACTCACCCCTTACATTACTGCAGTATGCCAAGCAAAAAGTCTTTTTCTCTGTTTTCATCAAGTACTTGGAAATTGTCTAATAATTTGTTATGTATTGCATTTTACCATAATTGCTGTTTTGAGAGGTAATAATAAGCCTCTTTAAGTATGTATTAGTTTTAAGTATGTTTTTAAACGTTTAGAGCTCTTCTATAGCTTTTCACCAACGTGCTTATGTATACTTCTTAAATATTGTCAAACTAGGATAGTTAAAACAAAGGCACGAACAAGTCGCGCCTTTTTTTTACCTGCTACTAAATTATTATGCAGTAGCTTTACTATTATCTACTAAAAAATCAATTGCTTTGCGGATTTTTATATCTTCTTTAAGAAGATCAACATTTCCAATCATATTCTTTATGTTTTCCACTGTTGTTTGGTACATTACTGACATTTTCTCAAGTTCTTCTGCTAATTCCTCATCAGAAACTTGAAGGTTTTCAGCTTGTGCAATTGCTTCTAATGTTAAGTTCATACGAACACGCTTTTCTGCATCCTCAGACATTTGAGTGCGGAGTGCCTCTTCATCAGTCCCTGAGAATTGGAAGTATAGTTCAAGGTTCATACCTTGACCTTGTAAACGTTGCTCGAATTCACGAAGCATGCGATCTTGTTCTGTTTTTACCATAGCCTGTGGAATGTCAATTGTTGCATTCTCTGTTGCTTGGTCAACAAGTGCGTCTCTTAATTTATTTTCTGATTCTTGTTTTCTTGTCTCTTCTAATCGTGCCAATGTCTTAGCTTTAAGCTCTGCTATTGTTTCAACCTCTTCATTTAGATCCTTAGCAAACTCATCATCTAAAGCTGGAAGTTCTTTTGCTTTAATTTCGTGAATTTTCACTTTGAATGTTGCCGGCTTCCCAGCTAAATCTGCAGCATGGTATTCTTCTGGGAAAGTTACATCAACATCTTTCTCTTCACCAGTCGCAACACCTACTAATTGATCTTCAAATCCAGGAATAAAGTTACCAGAACCGATTACTAAAGAAAAATTCTCTGCATCTCCGCCTTCAAAAGTAACTCCGTCAACAAACCCTGTGAAGTCCATGATAACAGTGTCCCCATCTTCAATGGTTCCTTCTTCTTTTACAACAAGCTCAGCGTGACGCTCTTGTAATTGCTTTAACTCTTGATCTACATCTTCGTCTGATACATTTGTATCAAGCATTTCAACTTCTAAGTTTTTGTATTCACCTAGCACTACTTCTGGCTTAACAGTAACTTTCGCAGTGAAAATTAGGTTCTGACCCTTTTCAATTTGTTCAATGTCGATTTCAGGACGATCAATTGGATCAATCCCAGTTTCTTTAATAGCATTTTCGTAAGCAGTTGGTAAAAGAATATCTAGTGCATCTTGGTACAATGACTCTACACCAAATCGTTTTTCAAACATACCACGTGGAACCTTCCCTTTTCGGAAACCTGGCACGTTAACTTTTGATACGACTTTCTTGAATGCTTCGTCAATACCCTTATTAACTGTTACAGCATCTACCTCGATTGTTAAGATTCCTTCATTACCTTCTAACTTTTCCCATTTAACTGACATTTATACTTTCCCTCCGTTATCTATTTCTCTGAGCCACCTGAGGATATGTGAAACTTGTCCTAATGGATTAACTACATTTCTATGTATACCCTGATTATATAATGGCAAGACATTGATTATTTTACAGCCATTCTATTATAACATAGAAATGGATGCTTTCAATAAGATAACCCGTGCAATGTATTATTCAATCCATGAAATTTCTTCTATTTCTCGAATTCTCCCGCAGCAGTATACTAAATCAGTACTTGCTATATTGTACAAATCTGCGATTTCCTCGGGTTCAACGTCTATTCCGTGAAAATCATAGCCAATTTTATGTAGGCCTGCAGCCCAAGTGGAAGCTTCCTCAGGACTAGGAATAAAAGGATACATAACATAAAGATGTCGATGCCACATTTCCTTCACGACTTCAAACAGGCTTGGATTCTCGTTTCCTAATGTGTCATCAAGTTGTTGAAGAACAGCCAAAGTAAAAAAATGTGTCTCAGTAGCATGTAGTTCTTCGGTTTTACAATTCATATGCTGACCAAACTTTTCTATTTCAACTGAACGTTGTATTTCTTTTTCAATAAACATATGTAGGATCGCTGTTTTAATCATAGGATGTTTTGATTCATTTTGTAAAAACTTATCTACAGTGTCATAAGCAAAGGAAATTCCTAGACGTTCATTCCGAAGAGCTTGGACGATGCTCCACTGCTCGGAAATGGAGATATCCTCGAGGAGTCTTTCAACCTCCATTAATGGTTTCTCTGTATGATCACTCGTTGTCATTTTTCGGCTAAAGTCTAAAAGCCTGTAGAAGTTTTCCACCGTATGGGGCGGTATTTTACCTTCCTGGAGAACAGCCTCAATGGTCATTTCAACCTCATCATATTGCTGGAGCTGGATGAGTATTGTTATGAAAATTTGCAATACTTCATAATAGTCCCCAATATCTTGTTGCAGCATGGCTTGACATCGTTCTTTAGCTTCGTCTAAAAAGTCCAACTCTAACATACAAATGACAATCCCAAGTTGGACTTCGTGGAGTTGGTCATCGAGTTTAAGTGTCTGCTGCAGCAATTCAAGTGCTTCTTCAAATTTCTTTTGCTGTAATGCTTCCATCCCTTTATCTAATAACCGTTGCTGTAGATTGGGGAAAGGAACCACTTTACCTTCGTACTTACTTTTTTTCATGTTTTCTCCTAAACTAATCATGAATTTCAGATTCAGTTTACCAACTACATAAACGAAATACAAGCAACAATATTTAAAAAACCTTTTCTTTAAGAGAAAAGGTTTTTGTTGTTGATATGTAATGGATGTCCCAGGAGAGATTCGAACTCCCGACCCACGCCTTAGAAGGGCGTTGCTCTATCCAGCTGAGCTACTGAGACATAATATAAAGTTAATATTTTTTAAATGACTACAAAATCCGTTTTACTGCTAGTAGATCCCATTCCAATTTCAGAAAGATTATTCAAATTGTTGCTCAATCGGTATGCTGAAGTAATTTCAGAGAAGCATATTCGGGCGAGCTGAGCTACTGAGACATAATATAAAGTTTTAATGACTACAGAATCCGTTTACTGCTAGTAAATCATACTGGAGCGGGTGATGAGAATCGAACTCACGACATCAGCTTGGAAGGCTGAGGTTTTACCATTAAACTACACCCGCATTTATTAACTTTGTTTATCAGCGACATTTATTATTATATGCAACTTAGGAATAGAAGTCAACACTTTTTTTATAAACATTATTGTAAAGAGGTTTCCCTCTTCACAACTTATAAGTACGGCATAGTTCAAGCACTTGATCATGCTTATGATTGTAAAAGATCACATTTAATTCGGTAGTATGTAACTCAAGTATACAATAAGTTTTGTCTCTTCTTCCACGTGGTAAATGAATACTACCTGGATTGATAAAAACCGTTTGATCTATTTTCTCGCTACCTGCCAAGTGCGAGTGACCAAAACAAACAATATTGGCTCCCAATTCCTCTGCTCTGTAATGTAAATTCATTAATGTCATTTTAACATTATACAAATGTCCATGTGTAGCAAAAATTTTACTTGTTGTAAAATCTAGTAGCCTGTCATTCGGGAGGTTCTGATCAAGGTCACAATTACCTCGTACAACTGTAAAACCATCAATTGCTTCATGATCAAAAGGTAACTCTGAGTCCCCGCAGTGTATCATATAGTCAACTGACATTCCGTACTTCTGCTTTATTTGAAATAACTCTTCCTCTAATCCGTGAGAGTCACTTATTATTAGTACATTCACCCTAGATTTACCAGTGAAGAGTTTATTTGCTCTCTTAGTTTCTTCAAGGCATGAGCACGGTGACTTATTTTATTTTTCTCTTCTTTCGATAGCTGTGCCATTGTTTGATACAACTCTTTAGGTATGAAGATTGGATCATACCCAAACCCGTTCGTGCCCATGGGTTCTTTTGTTATGTGCCCCTCACATATACCCTCCACTACAATGGTCGATTTGGAAGGGACGGCAAGAGCTAAGGCACAATGGAACCTAGCTGTTCTCTTTGAAGCTTGTATTCCACTAAGCTCATGAAGAACCTTATTTATATTATCTAGATCATTCTTATGTATTCCTGCGTAGCGTGCTGAAAATATTCCTGGCTCACCATCAAGAGCATCAACCGAAAGCCCTGAATCATCTGCTATAACTATTTCATTTAATACATTAGCTATGCCTTCTGCTTTTAACAGGGCATTTTCTTTAAAGGTACTACCCGTCTCCTCAATATCAGGAGCCCCTGAAATATCTAAAAGAGATAAAACTTCATATCCATTTTTTTCAAAAAACGCTTGAAACTCTTTAACTTTTCCGGAATTTTTTGTAGCAATAATTATTTTCTTCACCATTTGCTCTCTCTTAGATCCAAACGATTACTTAATTCTTCACCCAGTACATGCTTTTGGATTTGAATTAATTCTTTTATTCCTTTTTCAGCTAAATCTAATAAGTCATTTAATTGACTTCTAGAAAAATTGGCTTCTTCTCCAGTTCCTTGTAACTCAACAAATTCTCCATGCCCAGTCATGACAACGTTCATATCAACATCCGCCTTGGAATCTTCAATGTAATTTAAATCTAATATCGCTCCATGTTCACGGTCAATCCCAACTGAAGTGGCCGCTAAAAAACCCTTTATAGGAAAAACACTTGATAATTTTCTATCTGATAATCTGGATAATGCAAGAACCATGGCTACATAAGCGCCAGTAATAGAAGCAGTCCTTGTCCCACCATCAGCTTGAATTACGTCGCAATCTATCCAAATGGTACGTTCACCCAGCTTGTCAAGATCTACGACAGATCGCAAAGCACGGCCGATCAATCTTTGTATTTCCATCGTCCGCCCGGAGACCTTTCCTCTACTTGATTCCCTAATGTTTCTCTGTTCTGTCGCTCTTGGTAGCATAGAGTACTCGGCTGTAACCCATCCTTTACCTTGACCGCGCATAAACGGAGGTACCTTTTCCTCAATGCTTGCCGTACAAATTACTTTTGTTTCTCCAACAGTAATGAGAACTGACCCTTCTGCATGTTTAATATAATCTTTCTCTATATGTACTTTTCTTAAATCATGTTGTACTCTACCATCAACTCGCATGTATGATTCCTCCTGCTTGTATTCATCACCCAAATTAGTATGACCAACAAGTTCTTAATAAACAACCTAAAAAGAGGCAGCAATTCTCGGCTACCTCTTTTTTAGTATATGTTATTTTATGTTTATAAGCTATAAAATATTAGATTAAAACTCACCCGTGTTGACAGTCTGTGGTCTAACAACAGGCTCTGAAAGCTCTTTACCACCTACTTGAATAGATACACTTTCCACGCCTGGTTGTTCTGTTAAACTCAGAACTAAGGAATTTAGAACATGTTTTGAGACCATCGTTTTTTCTAGGTTTCCAAAAATAGCCTCATTAAAATTAAGTGTAACTACCCCATCTTTATACTCAGGATCAGAGAGTAATTCAGCCTCTAAATTGAACTCAGATACTAGTCCTGATACTAAACTAGGACCATCAATAAGCTCTTTAACTACAGTTGCCATAATCTTATTTTCGTCACTTATTGCACTAACTCTGCGTGTGATTGGAACATAATATGTGTGATCATCACCTTGCTGTGATAAGAAGTAAAGAGTTAATAGATCGCTGTTCATAACATCAACGACACCTGAATTATCCACATTTATTCCATCAGCACGTGTTAATTCACCTTGAATAGGTGTCTTGTTCACAGGCATTTCATTTTGATCATGACCATTAATTTTGATTTTAACGTTTTTAATCGATTCAAATTGAGTGAGTGTCCAAGTAATAGATTCTAGAATTCTCTTCTCATCTTCTGCTTTGTATTCAGCAAATTCAGGAGAAAAGTTAACAACCAGAGTTCCATCCTCTAAGAGATTGGTTGTCATTTCAGTACCAGCTGGTAAAACAGCTCTAAATCCATTTGGTAACATATTACTTACCGGTCCACCGTCCACTAGATATTCTAACACCTGTTTTGCAGGAGCTTCCGCTTTTGGTAATTGAAAAGATTCCGGAACAACAAATCCTTTGTCATCAATTAAATAAAGCTCATGAGTGACCATTTCAGCTGTTGCATCATCCTGAGTATCTGTTGAAGTCTCATCCTCAGATGTACCTTCTTCTAATTTCGTGCCATCCTCGTTATAGGTTACATCTTGCGGAGGATCAATTTCCTTCATCGCTGGTTCTCCCCCAAATAATCCGCACCCAGAAAGCAGTACTGTTGAAACGATAACCGTAGTAGCAATTTTCGCTTTTGGAAACATACGCATCTAAATCCCTCCAAAGGTAGTTTGTACTACCATATATACGAGCTATAGTTTTGATTTAGACCCGCTTGTCAGAATTTTTTTTGGACAAAGAGAAATTTATATACTGATTATCCCACTAGCTCAGAATAAGTAGTCGTGTTGGTGTTTTTCTTTAAGCTCTTTCTCTAAAAAGTGGTCAAGCAACCCTTAAATAAAGTAGTTGGTCGGAACCAAAGGTGCTAGGGCACCTGCTTAGAGCAGTGGGACAGGTGAGACTCAACACATGGCGTTCTCGGCCGAGGAGGCTCACCGCCCACCCCGGGGAATGGTGCATCCTCTCGTTACAATCAACCCCTATTCTAAAAAGCAACAACGTTTTTCGAAAAACAGATTTTCTATAGAAGATCCCAAATAGACACATATTTGACCTTTTCTTAAAAACAATTGGTGTCGGAGAATGTCGTTCTGAGTTAAAGGGATCATCATTTTAAAAATTAAAAAACATGACATCTAAAAAGACATCATGTTAGCTGAATCACTTGTATCTGCTCAATATTTTGCTGAAAAAGCTTATTGGCAACCTTCTGAAAAGCTTCCTTTGTTCCAGTCGTCAAAAATAAATGATCCTTACATTGACCACTTTTATTCACCAGACGACTGTGATATAAAATGGTACTCACCTCTCTGGCCGTTTCAGATCCAGATGAAATTAGTTGAACATGCTGTCCCATTACCTCTTGGATGATTGGAGCCAATAAAGGATAATGTGTACAGCCAAGAATTAATGTATCAATATTCTCATCAGCAATTGGTAGTAGTTCTTCTGCAACAATCCGGTAAGTCTCTTCTGTTTCATATTCGCCCGACTCAACAATTGGAACAAACCTTGGACAAGCTAGTCCTTTTATTTGTAATTTATTACTAATTGAATGAAGCGCTGTTTCATAAGCTCTGCTTTGAATCGTGCCGTTAGTCCCTATCACACCAATTTGTTTATTCTTAGTTACTTTAACTGCTGATCGTGCACCAGGGTGAATAACACCTATGACTGGAATTTTTAAGGTTTGCTGTATTTCTTCCAAGACGGCGGCTGTTGCAGTATTACATGCGATTACGAGCATTTTTATATCAAACTGGAGTAGAAAATTAGTCATCTCCCAGGTGAATTTCTTTACCTCTTCAAGTGGTCTTGGACCGTAAGGACATCTTAACGTATCACCTAAGTAGACGATTTGCTCCTTAGGTAACTGTCGTATGATTTCCTTTGCAACCGTTAGACCTCCCACACCTGAGTCTATGACACCAATTGGTCTATTCAAGCGATCGCCTCATTCTTTCATTTCTTGATGTAATTTCCCTAAAAGTTTCTCTAAAAGGACTGTCTCTTCTCTCGTAAAAGAAGATAGCACCTCTGATAAGTATACTTGTCTCTTATCGATAACCTCTTCAATAATCCTAGCACCTTCATCTAATAGATGAATTCGAACTACACGACGATCATTCTCGTCCTTCACTCGAACAACTAATAGATTTTTCTCCATACGATCAATTAGGTCTGTCGTAGTACTGCATGCCAAATACATTTTATTTGATAATTCTCCGATTGTCATATCTCCATTTTCATGAAGCCACTGCAAGGCAACGAATTGCGGCGGGGTGATGGTATAATGATTGAGGATTTCTCTTCCCTTTTGTTTAATAATGGCTGCAATATATCTTAGCGATTTCTCGGAATCAGCAACAATATTATCTATGTTTTCTACTTGATTTTGGGACATAACACACTCCTCCTAAGGAATACTACAAATTTACTACATATAAAGCATAACCATAATTAGTCTATCAGTTTCATTCTCTACTTTTTTTCACGAAATTTCAAGAAAAAGCTGTTATTTACTCGGTATTTTCCTCATAAATTGGAGAATTAGGTAATTTAGGAGTTTGGTGTCTAACAAGCCCTTTAACTAGTCCTAGGCGATTATGTAGAAAGCCGGCATCTGGATTAGATAGCCGGCTACTTTCTAAAGCTCTAGTTGCCCCATACGAAGGAGCTCTACAACTGCTTGTGAACGCCCCTTAACTCCAAGCTTTTGCATAGCGTTGGAAATATGATTCCGAACCGTTTTCTCACTAATAAACAACTCTCCTGCTATTTCCTTAGTTGTTTTATCCTGTACTAACAATTCGAAGACTTCTCTTTCTCTTTTGGTGAGCAATGGCTTTGGTTGAAAGTCTTTCTCCTTCAATTGTTGTGACCCTCCTTGCTAAGGTGCGAGCTGACTGCCTGGATTGGGTATATATTTAGTCAACATATAGTATGTGAAAAGGAGTCTTGCTGTTACTAGTTCTGTTCGTTTAAGTGAAAAGTTTTCAAATCTATATTATTGATGGGTTAGCCCAGCTCGGATTGTTTCCATTGTGGAATGAAGTATGAGTCTCCATTCCTCATTCCATTCAGTCGCTTTACCACTATCCTTATTAATTTGAACAATCGTACCTCTCCCCACAAAGGCAAGTTGTCCATCAGCTTTTAGACATTGGTAATGAAGATCCAGTGATGTTCTACCTATTTTATTGATTTTCACAAAAACCTCCAGCACTTCATCAAAAAAAGTCTGTGCTAAAAAATCACATTGTAAATCTGCTGCAACAGGAATAAGGGTACTATCTTGATTCATCCAATTCTGCATTAAACCTAAGGACTTAAAAAATTCAATTCTTGCTTCTTCAAGATACGTAAAGACTGTCGTATTGTTTACGTGTCCAAACATATCTGTTTCACAGAACCTCACTTTGATTGGTAATGAAAATACAAATCCTTGTTGCCATATCTCAACATTCTCTATGTACGTTGCTCTATTCATTTTTTTCTCCTCCTAGTTGTCATAAACCTTTTGAATACACGGGAACTATATTGTTCAACAAAATTCCCACTCAAAAAGAGCAAGTGCATTTCATTAACCTATTAAAAATAGCCTCTTCATGGCTTCATGAAGAGGCTATTACCATTTACTTCTTATATTTCGTCACTACCAAAGAAATTTCTAAACATTTGAACTGTAGTATCACGATTTAATGCTGCAATTGATGTTGTTAAAGGGATACCCTTTGGACAAGATTGAACACAGTTTTGTGAGTTTCCACAGTTAGCAAGACCACCGTCACCCATTAACGCATCTAATCGTTCAGACTTATTCATCGCACCGGTTGGGTGAGCATTGAATAAACGAACTTGAGAAAGTGGAGCCGGACCTATAAAGTTTGAATTACTGTTTACATTTGGACATGCCTCTAAACAAACACCACATGTCATACACTTTGATAATTCATATGCCCATTGACGCTTCTTTTCAGGCATACGAGGACCAGGACCTAAATCGTACGTTCCATCAATAGGAATCCAAGCCTTTACCTTTTTTAATGAATCAAACATACGACTTCTGTCGACTTGTAGGTCACGAACAACAGGGAAGGTTCTCATTGGCTGAAGGCGGATTGGTTGCTCAAGCTGATCTACTAGCGCCGTACAGGATTGTCTCGGCTTACCGTTAATGACCATGGAACAGGCACCACATACTTCTTCAAGGCAATTCATGTCCCAAGTAATTGGAGCTGTTTCATTTCCTTCAATATCAACAGGATTTCTACGAATCTCCATTAAAGCCGAAATGACATTCATATTCGGACGATAATCTAATTCAAAAGTTTGATCATAAGGGGCAGCCTCTGGGCTGTCTTGTCTAGTAACAATAAAACGAACTTTTTTCGTTTCGCTCATTTTAGTTCTCCCCCTCTTTTTTCTTAGAGTAGTCACGCTTACGTGGCTGGATTAAGGAAGTGTCAACTTCTTCATAATGGAAAACTGGCGCATTTTCATTAAACTTAGCCATTGTAGTCTTTAAGAAATCTTCATCATTACGTTCTGGGAATTCGGGCTTATAGTGAGCACCACGGCTCTCATTACGGTTAAGTGCACCAATTGTAATTACACGAGCTAGATGAAGCATGTTTTCTAATTGACGTGTAAACGTTGCTCCTTGATTACTCCATTTTGCTGTATCATTCATATTAATATTTTGAAAACGCTCAAGAAGTTCTTGAATTTTATCGTCTGTCTTCTGTAGCTTTTCGTTTGTACGAACAACTGTCACATTGTCAGTCATCCATTCACCAAGCTCCTTATGAAGAACATATGCATTTTCTTTTCCGTCCATCGACATGATATTTTGGATTCTTTCTTCTTCTTGTTTTACATAACGTTCAAAAACAGAAGAGCTGATATCATCTGATCTCTTTTTAAGACCCTTCATATACTCAACTGCCTTCGGTCCAGCAACCATTCCACCATAAATAGCAGATAGTAATGAGTTTGCCCCTAAGCGGTTTGCACCGTGCATGGAGTAGTCACATTCACCAGCAGCGAATAAACCAGGAATGTTTGTCATTTGGTCATAATCTACCCATAATCCACCCATTGAATAGTGAACAGCAGGGAATATCTTCATCGGAACTTTACGAGGGTCATCACCCATAAACTTTTCATATATCTCAATAATTCCACCGAGCTTTATATCAAGCTCTTTTGGATCTTTATGTGAAAGGTCAAGGTATACCATGTTCTCGCCGTTAATTCCTAACTTTTGCTCTACGCATACGTCAAAAATTTCACGAGTCGCGATATCACGTGGAACTAGATTTCCATAAGCAGGGTACTTTTCTTCAAGGAAGTACCAAGGCTTACCATCTTTATATGTCCAAACACGTCCACCTTCACCACGAGCTGATTCACTCATTAAACGAAGCTTATCATCTCCAGGAATGGCTGTAGGGTGAATCTGAATAAATTCCCCGTTCGCATAATGGACACCTTGTTTATAAGCGATTGATGCTGCAGAACCTGTATTGATAACAGAGTTTGTTGATTTTCCAAAAATAATTCCAGGTCCACCTGTTGCCAAAATGACAGCATCAGCAGCAAAGGATGTAATCTCCATAGATGTTAGATTTTGCGCAACGATCCCACGGCAAATTTCTTCATCATCTAAAACTGAACCTAGAAATTCCCAGCCTTCATACTTTTGTACGAGTCCAGCAACTTCATATCGACGTACTTGCTCATCTAGCGCATAAAGCAGCTGTTGTCCAGTTGTTGCTCCAGCAAATGCTGTGCGACTGTGCTGTGTTCCACCAAAACGTCTGAAGTCCAATAATCCCTCGGGTGTCCGGTTAAACATTACACCCATTCGGTCCATTAAATGAATAATCCCAGGTGCTGCTTCAGTCATCGCTTTTACTGGAGGTTGGTTGGCTAAGAAGTCTCCACCATAAACGCTATCGTCAAAATGCTCCCAAGGTGAGTCACCTTCACCTTTTGTATTAACTGCGCCATTAATTCCACCTTGTGCACAAACTGAGTGAGAACGTTTTACAGGTACAATTGAAAATAGATCTACTGATACGCCTACTTCTGCAGCCTTAATAGTTGCCATAAGACCTGCAAGTCCTCCACCAACAACTATAATCTTCCCTTTACTCATTTTGACTCACTTCCTTCTATAAGGATCTTTTTTAGGACGAGCTGGGTACTCTCAGAACTAAAAGATAATATTGTAAAATCATATTCTAGTATTTTCAAACTAATAGTCTTTTTCTTACATATTAGCTAATGCTGGATCAATGAAAGCAAAGATTGTACGAACTCCAACGTATGAAAGAGCAACGAATAATCCTAACGTTACATATGTTGAAATCAGCTGTGAACGTGGTGTTACTGTAACTCCCCAACTAACGAAGAACGACCACAATCCGTTTGCAAAATGAAAGACAGTTGAAACCACACCCACAATATAGAATACTAGCATTGCAGGATTGCTTAGAATAGATTCCATCATATCAAAGTTTACTTCTGCTCCGAATGCAGCGGCAATTCTCGTTTCCCATACATGCCATGAGACGAAAATCAATGTTACGACACCAGTTATTCGTTGTAAAATGAACATCCAATTACGGAAGTACCCATATTTACTCACATTATTTTTTGCGGTAAACGCAATATAAAGTCCGTATACTGCATGATAAAGTAATGGTAGAAAAATAATAAGGGCTTCTAATACATACCTAAACGGTAAATGCTCCATAAATTGAGCAGCGCTATTAAACGATGATGCACCTTTTGTTGCAAATTGGTTGACGACTAAATGTTGAATTAAAAAGATACCGACAGGAATAACACCTAGTAATGAGTGCAATCTGCGGTTTAAGAATTCACGATTTCCAGCCATGTTTTACCCCCCTTGATAGTTACATGTTCAATAAATAATTGACCAATAATAATAAGAATGAAAACCTTTGCATTTCTTTCGTTAAAATGCGACAAGTTTATTTTACTCTTAGTGACTAAGTGCGTCAAGAATACGTATACAAATATATCTTCCTTTTTATACATAAGTATATATAACCTTATAAAATAATAGTATCATTTGTAGGTGTGTTCTTACAGTTGAAATTATTGAGTAATGCTCCAATTTATGTAATATAATAATGCTTATGGATATTCATAAATTCGAGTAGCAACAATAGATCTTTTCCCACTTAGAATGGGATGAAAGAGGGATGAAAATGAAGCAACTAACTATGAAAGAGCAACTTTCTCATTTTGAGCATTTACATACAACAGGACTAGCCTATGAACTGATCCGCGAAATATTAATCCCAGACTTACTTGGCAAAGAGCTTCCCTCTATTCTTTATTGGTCGGGGAAAAATATAGCAAGAAAATATCCCGTAACCTCAGAAGAAGAAATAAAAGAATTCTTCAGGAATGCTGGGTGGGGCGACTTATCCGTTGTTGAAATCAAATCAAATGGAGTTGAACTTGAGCTTCGAAGTGATTTTATTACAGCAAGAAATCAATCTAGAAAAGGATCAAGCTATCAACTTGAAGCTGGTTTCTTAGCTCAACAATTCGAACAGCTCCAACATCTGGTAACAGAGGCTTATGAAGACCAGAATAAACGAAGTAATATTGTGCATTTTACCGTTAAATGGGATAAAAAGGACCCGATTGAATAATGAAAGGATCTGCTACAGGCAGATCCTTCTTTTTTATACGGTTTGCTCGACTGTTAATTCTAGATTAAACGCTGCATGTAAGGCCTCTACAGCATGGATCATCTTTCCTTCTTCTACAACGGTTGACACCTTAATTTCAGACGTACTCACCATTTTCACTTGAATTTGATTGCTAGCTAGAGCATCAAACATCTCAGCAGCTACACCAGGATTAGATATCATTCCAGACCCTACGATCGAAACCTTCGCCAGCCCACTTTCGTTTTCAATGGATTCAAAACCTAGGCCAGATCTATTTGAATCCAGTACTGATAAGGTTTCTTCTAAATCTGATGTCTGAATGGAGAACGAAAGGTTTGTAAAGTCCTCACTAGTCATACTTTGAATGATAATATCCACGTTAATTCCATTTTTCGCTAGTTTCGAAAAAATTGTAGATAAAGAGTATAGGCCATTTGGAAGACCTCTTATCGTAACACGTGTCACTTCGTCTTCAAATGCAATCCCTCTTACAATTAAGTTATTTTCCATTGATATTTCCTCCTCAATTCTCGTCCCGTTCACGTTTTCTATACTTGAGCGAACTTCTAAAGGTATTGAATAATTTTTCGCGAATTCTACAGCCCTTGGGTGCAAAACTCCTGCCCCTAAATTAGCAAGTTCTAGCATCTCATCGTATGAAACAGAATGAAGTTTTCTAGCTGTTTTCACATAACGAGGGTCGGTTGTAAACACACCTGTAACATCCGTATAAATATCGCATTTTTCAGCTTTAAGTGAAGCGGCAATTGCGACAGCAGTTGTGTCTGATCCACCCCTACCTAATGTTGTAATAGCAGAATCTATTGTAGCACCT
This sequence comes from Bacillus sp. DJP31, assembly GCF_049310945.1. NCBI lineage: Bacteria > Bacillati > Bacillota > Bacilli > Caryophanales > Bacillaceae > Bacillus > Bacillus sp. DJP31. The sequence goes on from NZ_JBMERO010000002.1 coordinate 251,397, forward strand.
TGAAAACCAGCCACGATGACCACTTTTCCCTCATTCAAAAGCTGATGGATACGATTGCTTTCAATATCAACGATACGAGCATTCCCATGAATGGATTCTGTCTTTATTCCCGCTTGCCAGCCCGTTAGTGAGATGGCATCATGACCTTTAGATTGAATGGCAATGGCTAGTAATGCTATTGAAATTTGCTCGCCTGTTGTTAATAGCATGTCCATTTCACGTTTATCTGGATTTTTCGTAATTTGATTGGCTAGCTTTACTAACTCATCGGTTGTTTTCCCCATTGCTGACACTACCACCACTACTTGATTCCCACGGTTTATCTCTTGAATGACTCGAGTTGCTACATTTTGAATTCTATCTACAGAACCCACTGATGTTCCACCAAACTTTTGAACAATAATCCCCACGGTCCCCACTACCTTCTATTAAATTTGAGCAAAATAAAAAAAGCAATGAGAGCATCTCATTGCTTGAACGTTTTTATTAATACGTCCTCGCGAGTGAGATAGCTCTCCAAACAGATCTACTGTCTGACAATCTTGCATTTATTAAATGCAACACCAGCAAAGAGAAACATGAGATTTCCTTTCGCTTCGGCGACACAACCCTTTCCATAAACATCATTAGAGCTCATTCTCTTCTGATTATGTACTATTGAAGTTCGCACCTCTACCATCACTTCATCGAACTGAAGTGTTTTATTAAATTAAATTAAATTTTAACAGAGGTAGACTTAGAAAACAACCATATCTTCAGCTTACTCCTCGTTTAACTTTGCTACAATCAGTTCTGCCGCTGATTTTGGTACTCCAGCTGAAGCAATTTCTTCAACAGTAGCTTCCTTCATCTTCTTTACAGAACCGAAGTGCTTTAAAAGCATTTTCTTCCTTTTTTCCCCTACACCTGGTATGTCATCGAGAATAGATTGGAATACATTTTTTCCTCGTAGCTGTCGATGAAAGGTAATCGCAAATCGGTGTACTTCATCTTGTATTCGCTGAAGCAAGTAAAATTCCTGGCTGTTTCTTTCTAATTGAACATAATGAAAAGGATCGCCTATGATTAACTCTGATGTTTTATGTTTGTCGTCTTTGACTAAGCCAACGATAGGTAAATCCAACCCAAGTTCATTCTCTATTACATCCTTTGCAGCAGTTAGATGACCTTTCCCTCCATCTATAATAATCAAATCAGGTAATGGTAGGTTTTCTTTCAAGATACGTGTATACCTTCTACTAACTACTTCCCTCATAGAAGCGTAATCATCAGGGCCTTGTACACTCTTAATTTTATATTTTCTGTACTCTCTCTTTTCTGGTTTCCCATCAATAAACACAACCATAGCAGAGACTGGATTTGTACCTTGTATGTTCGAGTTATCAAACGCTTCAATACGATAAGGTGTAGCAATACCAATTTTTTTTCCTAAGTTATCAATTGCCTTTACCGTTCTTTCTTCCGTCCGTTCGATCAAAGAGAACTTATCTTCAAGGGCAAGTCGAGCGTTTTTACATGCAAGCTCTACTAATTCCTTTTTCTTCCCCTTTTTCGGCTGATAAACACTCACTTCTAGTAACTGTTCAACTAGATTCGTTTCTATTTGATCAGGAAGTAAAATTTCCTTCGGTTTAAAATGATGGTTCTCGAGATAAAATTGACCAAGAAAAGTAATGAATTCCTCATGCGGATCTGCATATACCGGAAAAAGAGATACATCTCTTTCAATGAGCTTTCCTTGTCGAATAAAAAATACTTGAACACACATCCAGCCTTTATTGTAAGTAAAACCGAAAACATCTCGGTCGACTAAATCGGTCATCATCATCTTTTGCTTTTCCATAGTAGCTTCAATATGAGCAATTTGGTCTCTAAATTCCTTTGCTCGTTCAAAGTCCATACCCTCTGATGCGATATACATCTTTTGGGTCAACTCAGCTTTTATTTCCTGATACCCACCATTAAGAAATCGATTAATACCTTCGACCATCACCTTATTTTCATTATCAGAGACATCGTTCACACATGGTGCTAAACATTGTCCAATGTGATAATATAGGCAAACTTTATTGGGGATAGTGGAGCACTTTCTTAAAGGGTAGATTCGGTCAAGCAATCTTTTGGTTTCATTTGCTGAGTATACGTTAGGATAAGGCCCAAAGTATTTCCCTTTATCCTTTTTAACTTGACGGGTGATGATAAGCCTTGGGTGTTTTTCATTGGTAATCTTGATGAAAGGGTAGGTTTTGTCATCCTTTAAATTGATATTATATTTGGGACTATGTTTTTTAATTAGATTAATTTCTAAGACTAGTGCTTCAATATCTGAAGAGGTAACAATATATTCAAAGTCATCAATCTCTCCAACAAGTCGTTGCGTCTTACCATCATGTGAACCTGTAAAATAGGACCGAACGCGATTTTTTAATACTTTTGCTTTTCCGATATATATAATAGACCCTTGTCTGTCTTTCATTAAATAACAGCCTGGTTGGTCAGGGAGAATCGCTAATTTTTCTTTCAAAAGACTATTCACACATTCTCCTCCTTCCTTCCCTTACCTTTTCCATTCATATAAATCAATCGTATAATAGACGGGATCAAATAATTTATTTGATCGAAAAGTATGAACAAGTTCAATATTTGAACGGACATCTATACCTTGATCTTTAAACCCATTTACAACATGACTCGTAACATAGATTGTATCATGTTTTTCTTGATGTATCTTCTGTAAAAAATAGTCATAAGAATATATCTTTTCGTGTTTATAATCAACCTCTAAATAATCCATTATTCTAGATTCTTCCCATGTGTATACACTCACATCTTCTTTTTGCTGTGATAGAAAGTACGAAAGTTGGTAGGTTGCAGGAATCTCAGTAGCTTGACTCTTTATATACATAGTAGAAATTGACAATTGAGATAGAAGTAGAGTTGTTAATAGTAAATAGATCCACTTCTTTCTAACAGAATTCAATAATAAGGAGGTAAAGAAATAGAACCCTAGTACATTAACAAGAGGTAAAATATGTCTTGGTTTATCGATATTTTGACCTAAAAACGCCCATAAAAAGTAGGCAACACCTAACACGATAAATGTAACATCAACTTTCTTCTGTTTATTACCTTTGAGATATAAAACAAGTAAAAATGTATATAACAAAAGTATGAATAGAGATTCTGAAAACAAGCCCACCCAAAGAATATTTAGAAATACGATCTTTATAAATCGAAAAAAGAATGGTACCTCTGTCTCAGTGACCACAGTGCCTCCCCAATCTTGAAAGTGTCCGATTGTAAATTCATAAGAAAGCTTAATAAAACCTATAAGACTTCCTTCTGACATGGCCACACCCATAATCCAAATGAATTGAAAAAGGATAGCCAAAATGATGAAACCCACAAGTTGCCGCCGGCTATGAATTCGTTTTGATTTCCAGTCATTCCACCATAGCAATAGTATCCCAACACCAAATGGAAAGTAAGATAACCTTACTCCTAGTAATAAACTAAATAGAAATAACGGGAGAATCTTCACATAGACGTTATGTGATTGATTAGCTTTTATTAGACTCCATAAATACCACCACAACAAGCCAATAGCTGCTCCTTCAGACATTGATTGTGTGACACATATATTGAAATATACAATGGATTGAAGAATAACTGTGACTAGGAAGCTATCAACTTTATTTACATATTTTTTACATAGCAAGAACATTGGAATGGAAGCTGATGAAAAGATGATTCCATTAAAGATTGCCAAAGCTTCAGAAGGATCCTCTATAAAACGATGTACGAGCATACCTCCAAGGATAAAATAAGGATATCCTGGGAAGTGAGGCTGCATATTTAATAGATCATAACGATGCATTGCGAGTGCAAAATCAACCTGATCATAGCTACTAGCAAATGGACTCACATACATGAATCGAGCGCATAAAAGTGTTATGAAAGAAATGAAACTTATGGTCACTATTATATATGACAGAATTCGATTATTTTCCTGGAAATATTTTTTATTCATATCTTCACCATTCAATTTTATTGTTTACGTTTTTTTATATAATGGCTACCTATAATAGGAGTTTTTTAGAAGCACCCCCTCGATAAATAAGTTGATTGGAGCGGAAGGTGCGAGACTCCAGCGGGATGAGTGGGATAGGTGAGACTCACGCAAGGTGTTTGCGCGGAGGAGGCTCACCGCCCACCACGCGGAAAGCGAGTATACTGGACCGGAAATCAACATCCTAGTTTAACGGAAACACATCTACTTGAGGTTATTTTAAATAACACCCTTGAGAAAAGAGTCTTCTTATAAAAAAAAGCACAAGACATCTGCCTCGTACTTCATTATACTTCTACTTAAATCTAGATTGTGTTTTTAAATTTATTCCTCGAATTGTCTCTGTCTTAGCAGTCTTAATTTTACCTACTTTTTCTTTTACTGTACTTCGCTCATTTTTACTACTCACAAGTAAGTAGATGACTACAAAATAACCAATGTACCCAACAACTTCTTCAATAGATGGCATGGACGAGTATCCAAACAAGGCTTTCAAGAAGATCCCAATGTCTCCAGACAGCAATGGAGCAACGCCATTGTCACGTACATAATGGGCATAATCAATTGGATGTTCCGGTAATAACCAAGTAATATCATATACATTTGGCATAACAGTACCAATGATTCTTAAATCCTGAAGCATGGAGATTCCTTGAATAAACAAACCTGCTGCAATCAAAATAATGAAAACTCCGGTCACTTTAAAGAAAGTCTTTAATGACACTCTCATGGTTCCTCTAAAGAAAAGGTAACTTACTATAGCCGCAATGATGAATCCAGTTATCGCACCCCAGCCCTGCATGGCTGCACCAATGTTCCCTCCAGTAATGGCGGCAAAAAAGAAAACGGTTTCAATGCCTTCTCGTAATACAACAAGGAAAGAGTGAACGACCATGCCTATAATATTTCCCGTTGTGATAAAGGTACTCATTTTCCCTTCCATACTACTCTTCATGTCTTTACTATGCTCAGCCATCCAAAACACCATTTGCGTAAGGAGTAAAGATGAAACAAAGATAATCCCAATCTTTAAATACATTTCACTACCCATTGCAGCAAAACTAGTCAAGACAACTTGAAAGACCATGGCAACACCGATACTAGCAAGAACCGCTAAACCAGAGCCAAGCCATACATACTTTGTATACATGCCTTGATCCATTCTTTTTAAGTAGGTCGTAATAATACCGACAATGAGTAAGGCTTCAAGTACTTCTCGAAATGTGATTAATAAGGCTTGAATTTCCAATGTTTCCACTCCCATGATGTAAAGTTATTTTCTCTTTTTAACAAACCAAACTGTACCTAAAATAACAGCAATTAATAGGATAATAGGTAACCAATTTTTCACATTCGAAATATCATTCCAAGCTTCCCCTGACTGCGAGAAAGTGTCCTCTTCTACCTCTTCTGAAAAGTGACCAATGTCAAGGCTACTCATTACAAAGACATCTTGTAGATGAGTTAATATATTTTCTTTTGATGTGCTAAACGTTTCCACATTTGACTCTACATTACCAACACCAAAGAGACCGGGGTTTCCGATAGATTCTAATGCTGTATTAAACTCTTCTGTTAACTGAATGTCTATGCTTTCGTCTTTTTCCACAATAACTGGGGATAAAACCTTATATGTAGCATGAGCCTTGGCAAGTAATCTTTTACTCACATTGTAATCACTAAAATTCTTCTCAACATTATCGAGTCGTCGTGCAATATTAAGTACTAGGACCTTTTCCATGTCTTCTTTGATTTTATCAACCTCTTCATCATCAAAGGCATTTAGAATAGCTTGAGATGGCTCTGGCCCCATGTGCATATCAATTTCCTCTTGGACCGTTTCATAGATTGTAAGGGCCTCTTGAAAGTTGGGAGGACTTTCACTTAGTCTCGCAACCATATCTGAATACGCTAACGCTACTAGCTCTTCATTGGGGTTTCCATATGAATAAGCACTTGCTAATTGTGGGATCATCAAAGTATTTAAAACCACTAAAATTATAGATAATAACTTAATAATACGCATTTTATCACTCCTACTCCATTAATGATAATGATTATCATAATTAATGTCAATGAAAAATCTGTTTCATACTAATAAAATTTCTGCAATGAGATCCTTCCTGACCACTTACCCATTTACTAGAGAAACAGATGACTTTTCACCTATCATACTATCGTCCACTTTGTGTGCTTTCCTATCAATACTCACCTTTTTTACCGGCCTTTTCATTTCTTTATATATTGCAGGTAAAACTGACCCTAGGTAGGCTTTAAATTTAATAAAAGACTGACCTTTTGTTCGAACACTATAGGGAATAGGAACCTCTAGAACTCTGAAGCCTTTTCTAACTAAATTTAGAGTTAGTACTTGAGCATAGTTATAATCATGAATTATCTCGGCATGCTTTATAGCCTGTTTACTAAAAGCCCTCATCCCCGATTGTCCATCATGAATCCATTTTCTGAGTAAGATCGATTGTAGGAAGGTAAAGCAGTAGTTACCAATTCGACGATGTAGTTTCATGCCATTGATCGTGCCAAGAAACCTAGAACCCATTGTATAGTCTGCTTCACCGTCAAATATAGGCTTAAGCAAACCTGGTATTTTAGTAGCAGGATATTCATTATCGGCATCAATCATAACAGCGATATCTGCATTATATTGATTACATTGAAGAAGTCCTTGGCGAACAGCCGCACCAAGTCCGCTATTTCTTTCCATGGAATAAATAAAATCTGCCCCTGCCTCTTTAGCTATTTGGATAGTTCTGTCGGTAGAGCCATCGTCAATCACAAGTACCTTCACCTCAACAAAAGGGTGAAAGTCCCGAGGGATGTTAGAAATCACCTTCCCAATCGACTCTTCCTCATTGAATGCAGGTAAAAAGACAATCACTTTCTGCTTTTTCATGTTCTAGATCCTTTCTTTTCTAATTGCCTCTGTTAAAACAGGACCACGACTATGACTTGGGAAGGGTGTACCTAGCAAATAAGCGATTGTAGGAGCTACAGAAACTAGACTATGCTTTTTATTAATTGTTAAGCCCTTGTTGATGGAGGGTCCGTGTATGATAAACGGGACGAATCGTTCCCCTTCGTCTAAATGACCGTGACCACCAATTCCATCTGCCTGTCCATGGTCCGCACAAATCATGAGTGTTGTATTTTCCATTTTGCCTTTATCCTTCAGGAAATCAATAAACTCTTCAACCAATCTATCTGCTTCTTTTATTTTCTCGAGGTATTCTGAGTATAATACCCCTCTACTATGTCCAGTTTGGTCTGTCGCGATTAACTGAACAACGAGCAAGTCTGGGTCTTCCTTTTCAACAAGTAACTTAGCCCTCTCGATAATGTTTCGATCCGCTACATCGTTGTTCATAACCGCAGTAACAGTTTCAACATCTTCTTCTCCTAATGAGTCTACAAGATGGGCAATTCCTAGGAGCTTCCCTTTCTTATTTACCTTTCGAAGGGAATCAAAGATGCTTTCCACCTTTATTCCAAGCTTCCAAACCATATTCGAGGTAATTCCATGTTCGAACGGATAGGTGCCTGTAAACATCGATGTAAAACATACGACAGTCCTAGCAGGATAAACCGTTTCCATTTGGGTGTATTCTGTTCCTTCCACACGGAGTTTATCGAGAAAAGGAGTGTCAGCAATATCAAAGCGGTCTTTTCGCATTCCATCTATAACAATGATGACCACTTTATCACTTAATGCCTTTTCCTGCTCTAAGTCCTTGTCCGTATATGTTGGGATAATGGCTGGCTTCCAATCAAAAAGGTAATGATGTAACACAATAGAAAATAGAAATATGACCACATAAAGAGTTAGGATCATTGAAATATTTAGATCATTAGCTAAGAACCCAACGTACTGATGATGCCAAACTGCTAATAGGAGTAAAAATTTCGGTAGCTGTTCCTGAGCATTACCACTTGTAGAATCACTATTTTTTAAAACAAGCTTCCAAAAGCGTGTAAAATTCAGTAGTGTAGTTCCTATTCTCAAATGATAATAAATAGTCCCCCAAAAAAAGACAGTGAAAAAGAAATATAGTGACAAGGCTAATACCCAGAGTGGAATTGGTGCCACTCCTCCGAGTAACAGAAAGAGTATTAAAGGCATCCATAAATAATTTCGTAAAAACAATGGAAAATCGAAAATAAAGTACATAACAAAAAGAGGTAATGTTATAAGGAAACTGATCAAAAATGCGTCTATTTGAACGGTACCTTTATGAAGAAACAAAAAAAATAGAATCATTGTTCCAACTGAAAAGATAGGAGTAAACGGTTTTCCTTCATTAAGTAAGTTCCAGCATCTTGCAGCAACTTTTTCAAACTTAGAAGCTTTCTTCATGGCTTAACCTCCTTAATCCATTTTTTTAATTGCTGAAAGGGAATCGGAAATAGTATGACTACAAAAAATCCAAATATATAAGCATATATGAATTTTGTCGCGTGTGTCATTAAGGCAATTGTATAAGCAGCGCTTGCATCCGTATTTAAGCTAATTAATGCCCATGACATGACAGCCTCATATGTACCGAGTCCACCCGGAGTTAATTGAAACACCTGTCCACCAACTGTGATACTGTTCACCCAAATTGATTTCAAGTAAGAAACTGGCTCGTAAAGGAGTCCCGCTACTGCAAAGACCACTATACCCTCAAGTATCCAGCTAAGTGCAACTAAAACAAAGATCATACTACCTTTTGGTCCATTTATTAACTGCGTAATCTCTAAAATGCGAGTTTTTATTTTAGGATAATTCGATAAAATACGTGTTCCAAATAATACAAAAACAATACCTAGTAGAATGGCTATACCAAATAATAACGGCTTTTTTAAGATCCCTAAAAACAAAAGCAATCCTAAACTAGAGAATAGACCTAAGAAAAGTAGATCCAAAATCCGCATTACAAATACAGATTCTGCAGCCCTTTTTATCGATAGTTCAGAACGATACGTAACTAGCCCTATCCGAACAAAGTCCCCCACCTTAATAGGTAATAGATGATTCACTAGTAGGCTATACATTAAACCAAAGAAACTTCGATGTATCGATAGTTCATTTCCTAAATATAGCTTCCAGGCTAGAGCACGCAAGAGAAAAGCTAAACTGTAAATGCTAAATATAATAAAAATTGTTAGTGGGGATTGTAGCAATTCACGTACAGCTTGACCTATTAATTCTCGTTCAAAATACCTTACAGATAGGTATAGAAAAATAATGATTAAACAAACACCTAGAAATCTTTTGATTATCTTTTTCATTTTTTGAGCCTTTCAGCATCCTTAGTGATAGAAAAAAAGCCGCATAGCGGCTTCGTTATATCTATGAATTATTTAACTAATTCAGTTAATGCATCAACAACAGCTTTACTATGTGTAGATGCTTTATCCTTATTACCATCGATAATTGCATTATACCATTCTTCAGCTTGCTTTAAAGTCTCTACTGCTTTATCTTCACCTAACTTAGCTTTTAAATCAAGTTCAATTGCTTTAGAAAACATGTTTCCTTCAAGTGCTTGAATACGAGCATCAACTACCTTTTCCTCGGCAAGAGATGTCACAACTTTTTCATGATATCCTGTAATCTTTCCAACAATTGCTTTTACAAAGAGATTTTGAACCTCTTGAGCCTTTATTGTTTCAGCTGGAGTCGTGCTAAGTGAGAAAATCTCATCTAATCTAGCTGCTGCTGCTTCATCTCCACCAGATAGAGACCCTTTAATGGCTTGGTAGAATCCCCAAGCTTCAGCTTGCATAATTTGTAAATCCAAACCTGATTTTCCTTCTTTGACAGCTGCTTCAATTTTTTCCGCATAAGATCTTGCTGCCAAGAAGTAGCTGCGGTATACAGACTTATCTGTGATTTGTAAAAATACCTTATAATCATCTAGATTGCCAGCTTTTAGTGCCTCTTCTTGAGTAGATAAGCCTGTTAAAATATTTTCTTCCATGCTAGAGTCATTTGGAAATTTGTAGTATTCATCACGTTTCATGGCAGTTGGAAGTAAGAGACCGTTTACTAAGAATTTAATTTCTTCAAACGCTGCTTCTGCCTTTGGCTGATCTTTAGCCTCTAAAGCTGCAATAACATCTTTGTGCAAGTTCTTTTGCTTTTGATAGAAGTAAGCTTGAGATAACTTATCTACTAACTGTTTCGCTATTATCGGTTCAATTTCACTATTTATAGCAGCCCCTATCGCTGCAGTAATGCCCTGGTCATATGATTCATCGACTTCCGTTACAGCACTTTGAAGACCTTCTGTGTATGTCATAGATACTAATTCCCAATCTACTACTTGACCTTCTTTTGCCTTACCAGCTTCATCCATCATTGTATGATAAGCAGTTAATTGTTTACCTGTAAGAGATTCTTCAACGGCAACTGTTTCCACAGCTGATGTTGCATCCTCCGTGTCTGTTTCCTCTACAACTTCACTTTCAGTTGTTACTGGTTCAACCGCAGTTTTTTCATCATTACCACAACCAGATAATACTGCACCTGCTAAAAGAGCTGTTGCAAAAAAAGAAAGTACTGTTCGTTTTTTCATTTATTTCTTCCCCCTATATATGTATGATTGAAAATGATTTTCATTAACAATTATCATTATAAGAGAGAACGATTATCATTGTCAATATAAAAATATAACACTTTATTAAAGGATTGAAGTTTTACAGAAACCTAATTTCAGTTTTAGCTTTATAAAATTAGAAGTATAGACGTCACCAATTTGATTACTGGTAATAATTAATAGGAACGGGGATAGTGTAAACAAAAATATATTCTAAACCAACCTACATAAAAAAACGCATTTGATTTTCAATAAGAAAATCAAATGCGTTTTAGCGTACTTTTATAGTTGTTATCCTAGACATAACTAATTACTAGTTCGTTTACACGTGTTTCTCTAATACTTCAGCTAAAGCATCCTTCGGTTGGAAACCGACCACTTTATCAACTACTTCTCCGTTTTTCATAACAAGAAGTGTGGGTATGCTCATTACTCCATACTTACTAGCTGTTTCTTGGTTTTGGTCAATATCTAATTTGACAATCTTTACTTTATCTCCCATTTCACCATCAAGTTCTTCAAGAACTGGAGCAATCATCTTACAAGGCCCACACCAAGGTGCCCAAAAATCAGCTAATACAAGACCTTCACTTGTTTCAGTTGAGAAATTTTGATCATTTACGTTTGAAATTGCCATTTGAATTCCTCCTAATAAATTGCTTCTTTGACTATAACCAAAGTATACCATCTCACTTTTTCACATGCTAACTTTTTGCTCACAATTAATTTACCCATGATATATCCATTCATGCTCTAAATAAAATCAAGGTTCTGTTACTGTTCAATGTGGTCTTACGGTTTAGCGTTTTTCTTAAACATTGTTACTAATTAACCAAAAATAGTTTCCTCTCCAGGATGCTCGCTTTCCGCTCCTCCAATCAACTTATTTATCAAAGGGAAAATTTACAAACTCCCATCTAAAAGCAACATTTTTTTAGAAAAGGGATTTAATCTTTGGGGTTGGGATTATGTTTCGTTTTTTTGTTTGGTTTTTTTGTTTGGGGTTCATGGATTTTGATTTTTGGTTTCAGTCTTCGTATCGATGCCGCCCTTCCCCGCATAGGGAGGGAAACTGATTTCATACTAAAATAAAAAGCCACCGCATCTCTGCAGTAGCTCCTCTTATATATTAAGAATGTACTTTTAATTTCTTAAACTCTTCCGTCAACAATGGCACTATTTCAAATAGATCTCCTACAATACCGTAGTCTGCTACTTTGAAAATATTTGCTTCTGGATCCTTATTAATCGCAACAATAACTTTTGAGTTAGACATCCCAGCTAAGTGTTGGATAGCTCCTGAAATTCCGCAAGCAATGTATAAATCAGGAGTTACAACTTTACCTGTTTGACCAATCTGGAGGGAGTAATCACAGTATTCAGCATCACAAGCCCCACGTGAAGCACCCACAGCTCCACCTAAAACAGCAGCTAGCTCTTTTAAAGGATTAAAGCCGTCTTCACTTTTTACACCACGACCACCAGAAATGACTACTTTTGCTTCAGAAAGGTCTACACCTTCTGTCGCCTTACGAACAATTTCTTTTACGATTGTGCGTAAGTCTTTAATATCAACAGCTAAAGCAGAAACTGAGCCGGAACGTGCAGGATCGGCAACTAAAGAAGCAATGTTATTTGGACGTACAGTCGCAAAAATCAAACCATCTGTAACAATTTTCTTTTCAAATGCTTTTCCAGAATAGATTGGACGAGTGAACACGATATTCCCGCCAGCTACCTCAATGTCAGTAACATCTGAGATGAGACCCGAATTTAACTTACTCGCTATTTTAGGAGAAAGGTCTTTCCCAAGAGCCGTATGACCAAATACGAGTCCTTCAGGCTTTTCTGCGTCAATCGCAGCCATTACTGCCTGTGAGTAGCCATCAGGAGTGTAGTTTTTTAAGTTTGCATGCTCAACAGTTAGAACACGATCTGCCCCATAATGAAAAAGTTGTTCGGTTAATCCACTAACTTGCTCTCCAACTAAAAGGGCTACTACCTCTCCACCTTCAGCAATTTGTTTAGCTGCTCCAATCGCTTCGAATGAAACATTACGTAATCCACCTTCACGTACTTCACCTAATACAAGAACTTTTTTAGCCATCTTTAATTACCTCCTTGATCGATTGTAAGTATGAATAACGGTGAATTACACCACTTTAGCTTCTGTATGAAGTAATGAAACTAGCTCTTTTACCTGGTCTTGTAGGTCACCCACTAAAATCTTGCCTGCTTCCTTTTTAGGAGGTAGATAGATTTCAATTGTCTTAGTTTTTGCTTCAACATCTTCTTCTTCTAAATCTAAATCATCTAGTTCCAGTTCTTCAAGTGGCTTCTTTTTCGCCTTCATGATACCTGGTAGTGAAGGATATCTTGGCTCATTTAAACCTTGTTGTGCAGTTACTAGAACAGGTAGTGATGTTTCAATGACTTCTGAATCACCTTCAACATCACGTTCAATTTTAACAGTAGTACCATCTACTTCAAGCTTCGTAATAGTCGTTACATAAGGAATGTTTAGAAGTTCGGCTAGTCGTGGGCCTACTTGTCCCGTACCACCATCAATGGCAACATTCCCACCAAGAATAATATCAACTTCTTTATCTTCAAAGAACTTAGCTAAAATAGTAGCGGTTGTATACTGATCTCCATTTTCAATATCGTCCTCGATATTAATTAAGACGGCCTTATCAGCGCCCATTGCTAATGCTGTGCGTAACTGTTTCTCAGAATCTTCTCCACCAACAGTAACAACTGTTACTTCGCCCCCATTGCTGTCGCGAAGCTGTATGGCTTCCTCAATTGCATATTCATCGTAAGGATTGATAATAAATTCAGCACCATCTTCGGCAATTTTCCCGTTTGAAATTGCGATTTTTTCTTCCGTATCAAAAGTTCTTTTCATGAGTACAAAAATATTCATTGTATACCCTCCTTGGGATTTTGCAATTGTATATAGATTTCTACCATTTTAAGAATTCCAGAAATTTTTTTAAAAAAACTACTTGCCTTTAAATATAGGCTCACGTTTCTCAATAAAAGCAGCTATACCTTCTTGACCGTCTTCTGATGTAAACACTTCACCAAACAGCGTGGCTTCGCGTTTTACTCCTTCAAAAAATGCACCTGCTTTTGAGTAATTAAGTAACTCAATTGCAGCCTTCATTGAAACAGGGCTCTTCTTTGCAATCTTTTTTGCTAGTTTGAGAGATTCTTCTAAAAGTAACTCTTCAGATACAGCAAAATTAGCTAGACCAAGCGTAACAGCTTCTGTTCCCGAAATAGGATCACTCGTTAGTAGCATTTCAGCGGCCTTTGGTGCACCAACAAAACGAGTAAGTCGTTGAGTACCTGCAAAGCCTGGAATTAAGCCAAGTTGCAATTCAGGGAGTCCGAGTTTGGCATTCTCTGATACTATTCTCATATGACATCCCATTGCTAATTCAAGCCCCCCACCTAATGCTGCACCATGAATGGCGGCAATAATAGGCTTCGGAAAGCTTTCCATTCTCTCAAACAGATCTTGTCCATATGTTGAAAGCTTCTCGAATTCTTCTCCGTTTGGAACCGTAGTAAACTCTTTAATATCGGCACCAGCAGAAAAGAAACGACCTTCTCCATGTAGTAATAATACCCTAACATCGTCTGACTGTTCAAGCTCATTTAATACAAATGAAAGCTCTTTCAAAACATGAGATGATAGAGCATTTGCTGGAGCTCTATTCAATGTAATTATCGCAACTGAATCATTTACTACTACTTTAAAGTACTCCAACTAGTCATCCTCCTAATAATCAGCGTAACATTCTCTTAGAATCAAGTAACAGATTGAGAGTATCCACACCCATTAATTAACAATTGATTCACAGGTTTTACGAGCTGAATTAAATCATACTTTTGATCATTCATCACCCAGCTAGTGACTGTTTCATCAATTGTACCAAAAATCATTTGTCTAGCTAACCTTATATCTAAATCAGGACGAAACTCCCCACTAGTCATTCCTGCTTTCACAATATGGTCAACGACAGCTAAGTAGCCCTTCAATACCTCATTAATTCTCAAGCGAAGCTCTTTATTGGATTGACGAAGCTCTAGCTGTGTGACAACTGCTAAATGGGGGTCTGAACCTAGATGATGAAAATGCATTTCTACTAGATTATATAATTTTTCTGCTGCACTAGGAATACCTGAAATTTCATTCTCTAGGTTTTCTACAAACATTCCCATTTTTTCTTCAAATAAGGAGACTAAAATATCCTCCTTATTCTTAAAATATAAGTATATTGTACCGTCAGCGACTCCTGCCGTCTTAGCAATCTTAGACACTTGTGCATGATGATACCCATTTTCGGCTATGACAATGACTGCTGCATCTATAATTTGCTTGTATTTTGGTTTGTTCCGTTTCAATGTACTTTTTCTCCTTTTATTAGCTCTAATTTTAGTAAAGCTAATAATGAATGATTATTCATTCATATTTTCATTCTAATTGACCGACACTTACCTGTCAAGAGGTTGAAATGCAATATGTAAAGGGGGCAAAAATCGCCCCTTTTTGGATTCTTAGCTATTGAGCCTTTGATTGTTTTTCCTTCTCTTCTTCAACAAGAGCTCGCCTTAAAATTTTTCCAACAGCTGTTTTGGGCAGCTCTTTTCTAAACTCATAGATTCTCGGTACTTTAAAAGCGGCTAAATGCTTTCTCGCAAAAGCATCAAGTTCTTCTTCAGAACTGTTTGCACCTTCTTTAAGGACAATGTAGGCTTTTACTGTTTCTCCGCGATATGGATCTGGAATACCTGCAACCACTACTTCTTGCACCTTGTCGTTCTCATAAAGTACTTCTTCTATTTCACGTGGATAGATGTTAAATCCACCAGCAATAATCATATCCTTTTTTCGGTCAACAATATAGAAATAACCTTCTTCATCCATATACCCAAGATCACCGGTGTAAAACCAACCATCCTTTAATACAGCTTCTGTTTCTTCAGGTTTATTCCAATACCCCTTCATCACTTGTGGCCCTTTGACAATTATTTCACCAATTTCCTTAAAGTCAGCCATTTCTCCTGTCTCCATTGAAATAATTTTTGAATCAGTACTAGGCCAAGGGACACCGACACTTCCACTAATTCTTTTTTGCCAAAGGAAATTTGCGTGGGTGACGGGAGAAGTTTCAGTTAAACCATATCCTTCGACTAGCTTCCCACCCGTTACTTTTTCAAATTTTTCTTGAACCTCTACCGGTAAAGGGGCAGACCCACTAATACATGAGTCTATGGACGATAGATCGTATTTTTGAATATCTGGATGGTTTAGTAAAGCAATATAAATCGTTGGTGCACCTGGAAATAAAGTTGGTTTTTGTTTCTGAATCGTCTTCAGTGTTGTTTCTGCATCAAACTTTGGTAAGAGGATCATTTGAAAGCCCTGCATAATCGATAGATTCATAACCACAGTCATTCCATACACGTGAAAAAACGGAACAATACCAAGGATTTTCTCTTCGCCTTTTTTGCACTTATACATCCAGTAATCACACATTTTCGTGTTGGATACAAGATTCTCATGGGTTAGCATCACACCCTTCGGAAACCCCGTTGTCCCTCCCGTATACTGAAGCAAAGCAACATCCTCTTTAGGATCAATCTCAACTGTTATTTCTTGATCTGGAGTAGTAGCTAAGATGGTCTTAAATAAATGATTATCCCCTTGATGCTCAACTTTCACTACAATACCGTACTGCTTTTTTTGAATGGAAGGGTAAAGTAAATTTTTAGGAAACGGTAAGTAGTCTTTAATACCAGTCACGATGATATTTTCTAAATTTGTTAGTGCCTTTACCTTACTAACCCGAGGGTATAAAAGGTCTAAACAAAGAATAACCTTTGCGCCTGAATCGTTTAATTGGTACTCAAGCTCACGCTCCATGTAAAGAGGATTCGTTTGCACAACAATTCCACCAGCGAACAGGGTACCATAATATCCAATAACAGCTTGTGGACAGTTCGGTAGCATAATCGAAACTCGGTCACCTTTCTGAAGCCCAATCTTAATTAAATAATTGGCAAACTGTAAGGATTCTTTATAAAGCTGCCTAAAGGTCATTTCTTTTCCTAAAAAGTGAAGCGCTTTCTTTTCAGGGTAGTTCTTTGCCGATTCTTGTAAGTAATGGTGGACGGTCTCTCCATCGTAAGTGATTGTATGTGGAATCTCAGAAGGATAATTTTCAAGCCAAGGCATACTCATCTGTATCTTGCCTCCTTCTCTATAATAGAAAATATTTATTATCTTTATTATAGTACACAACTATTTGCGTGACAATTATAATAAATTAGAAAATTTAGAAATATCCACAGTCTGGCCTACTATAGGTTGGTCCAACTATTTACGCAATTTCAATATCTCTAGACCGAAATTATTCACAGGAAAAAAGAAATTGGAAAAGGTCTGAATCCCTTCAAGTCTGACCCTAGAGCCCCCACCCTAGTTCTACTTCAGAACTAGAGCGATTCCCGTTGTAGTTCCAGTTATAGGACGTATTGCAGAACAAATAAAAAAAGCTTTTAAAGAAAGTAAAACAACTTTCAAAAAGACCCCTGTTCTAAAATAGAACACCCCTTTAATAAAAAAGAGCACTTCAAAATTAAGCAGATATAACCGGATTTTAGGTTTTTTATCTAGAACTTCTTCCATAACCTGATAATCACGAACTGGATAATCTAGCTTTATAGATGGGAGAGCTCAAAATTCGAGGATGATAAGTAGATAACATTTGTTTTTAAAAATTTGTCAAATCTCAAGTGAACTAGCTATCTAAAGAAACAATTAGATAATCGAAGAACCTTACTTTAAATTATTAAGCTATTTTATGTATGAGCCAGAGGACAAAATTGAAATCTTAATAAGAGTACTTGAAAAAATGGAAGTAAGTAGGGGGTCTGATGGGGAATTTTTTCGAACCTTCGGTTATATTTCTTCTTTATCTCTAAACGAGACCAACAAAAGGGCAAACTTATTCCGTCATCAATTTTAATCTTACAAAAATTGGTAGTGATAGGCTGATAGCTTTCTCCAACCACGGTATAGTTGTCCTGTTTCTTGAACGGACATAAAAGCTAAGGTGTGTGCAGTTAAGATGCATCTATCTATATGTGCTTCGACCGCCACTTTGCCTCGTTTATGAACTCTTCGCATACTAAGCCCTTCTTTGGCCTGTGCGTTTACCCGTTCAATGGCAGTACTCTCCGCAAATTTGGTTTTAAAAGATTGAAGATGCTGTGGAAATTCTTTATCAATTTGTGGAGCTAATGATTGTTGTATGCGAACTGTTCTTCCAGTTCTTGCTCCCTTACAACATTGAATGTGACAGGCCTCTGTGCAAGTAAGTCCTTCCTGTAAATACTTGGGGTCAAATACTGGACACGTCCAAATATATTGTTCTTTTGTTGCATAGAGTCCTTTTAGAATTAATTGTTGCCGCTTATGCAGTGAGGAACACCATACTTATCAAGCTTTGTCATTCCAGGTAAATTCAGTTCCTGATCTTTTATTTTTCTTGATTTATAGGAGAAAGCAGTTTAGCCTGAATAATTTCTTTTGTTTGTTTTTGATTTTCTTTATTTTGATAGATTCCACCTGCGCTCACATATTGAACATCTTTCAGCCAATCTTTTGGAAGATCTTGTGTTACTTTCTCTAAAGTAGTCTTTAGCGTTGTACCATCATGCTGGCCACCTTTAAAAACACTCCTAGATAAAGGTAATTCTGACTTTACGCCACAAACTAGTGCTACTTTGTGGGCGATATATTAACGGTGTTACTTTTTCTCATGAGTCCAACATTGTCCCGCCAATTGTTCTTCTTTCTCGATAATACCTTGTTCGATGTTAAATTGAACCATCAGTTGTCTTGCCTTTTCCCACAATCCATTTTCAATCATAATTTGATCAAAACGCTCAAAGGTTCTGAGGCATGGAACCTGTGTAAAACCACAGACGGTCCGGAAATCCGAGTTTCCGGCAACTTGAAGATGAACACTAGAGACCATAACTTCAACGTATAGAAGGGGAGGTAGGAAAATAATTCTTCCTGGTTTATGTCTGAACAACCTTGCTTCTTCTTGTTAGAATAGCGCTCAAATCGAGCCTGAGCAAATTCTTGTTCAATGGGAGCGAAAACACCCTCCCATGGAAAGTCTAGCGCCAGTTTTACATAAGGGAGATGGCGCAAAGAGGAAAAGTCTTCTTGCATAATTGAAAATGATGGTTGGAGGTAAGTTGCATTTGAATGAGATTTTGGTATAATAGATGCAGCCATAATGGACTCCTTTTGTATTAGTTGATTAGTCACTTCTATTTTACCAAAGGAAACTCATTATGGCTTTTCTTTTTGCCCGAACGGGCAATGTTTCTACTTACCACAAATACCCTGTAAAAAATTAGTAGGTACATATTAGGAAATTCCTGATTTTGACCATATTTCGTCCAAAATGGCATTTGACAAATTAAATCGGACTCGTTCCAAGGAGTAGCTGCGGGAACTCATTTACAATAAACATTAAATTAGACAACTGGTACCAATGGCTGGGGATTTTTGTCCGTTGGCTCTATATTTCCCAAAACAGAAAACCTGAAATTTGAGCAAATATGCCCGAATTTCAGGTTTTTTGTTTTGGTTAGTTCCGATTACTACCCTTTTGTAAACTAAAGTAAATTTAATTTACTAGATTAGAATTCTTGTAGAAAGATTTAAGGGATTATATTCTATCAAGAAAAAAAGGGATAAAAAACACAAAGGAGATACTTACTACTAAAAATGATACTCCAACCCAAAGATAATTTTTAGTACGAATTGAGTATACTAGCTGAAAAAGAAATGCTGTGATAGGGAACATCATAAATAGAAATAAATGTGCCCAAATAGATTTTGTAGCGAGAAAGAGAACTGCTGATACTACAAGTAAGAGAATATATAGTACTTTACCAAAGCTTTTCACATTATCACCTCTTGATGAAAATTATAATCAAAAGATCCCTCCTAAGAAAGTGGGGTCTTTTATTTACCTTGGTGTTGGAGTCGATGACCAACCGGCAGTCCAATATTGAACTTGTACTGGAGTAGTGAAATTGCTGTATTTGTAATGGACTAAAGTATTTTTTATTTCATATAAATCATTGTAATCATTCCAAGCTTCTGTTTGCCATGTACCTGTATAAGTAGTAGGTACCGATAATAGCCATGAGGTCATCGGAACGCTTGCCCAATGCTCATATTTAGATTGACTAAATTTAGCAGGTGCTTTTTTCCATAAAGCAGCAGCAATAATCCCTGCAACAATTTCAATATCCTTATTACTATTTGTCCTAACAATTCTTTCTGTAAGCATCCTAGAACCAGGCTCGGTTACGGGCACAAAGTTCGGTCCGCCAATAGCTGCACTTGTTGCATAACTAGACTTTACAGAGGATGGAAATACTGCTTGATTGTAAAGACCTTGGATCATTTTCTCAGTCAATTCAGTATCTGAAATCATTTCTAAACCATTATAAACATACTTGTAAATTGTTGTTCCTTCAGTAGGCGCCCCTACTGTATTGGCTGATACGTCACTTGGAGTCAAGATCATGCTGAAAGTGAATATAATCGCGAGTAGTGAAGCTGAAATTTTTTTTATTTACTTTCTCCCTTCTTCCTTTAATTTTTTTAGATAATTTTCAGTAGATTTCAACTAAATTACTTTTAGTGGTAATTCTGTTAAACTATGAAAATAAACCTATTTTAAGTATAGGTGAACAATCGCACTTTATATATTGGGAAAATAGCACCCCAAAATGCCGTTTAATTCACCTAAATCCCATATGTTTTTCCCAATACACAGATCATCGATAAAATGTTATAATAGTAAATTTGTGTTTAGTTTCTGCTTTTGCATGAGTTCCAATTACATCCATTATGAAAGCTTTAAGCACAACAACACAATTCAAATATACCAGAACGAGATAATCACGTTCTGGACAATAAAGTCTAAATAACCTAGGAACTTGAAAATCAACTCCCATAATTAATCACGAGTGTTGATTATCCAAGATTAGGCAGACTTATCCCTTGGGAATTTCTGTGCTTTCTCAGAATTACAGCCAATTCTGAACCCCAGTCAATTGGTAAGTTGTCTTTTAGAGCCTGTTCAAAAAGCCCTTAAAATCTTAAAAAAACAAAAATACACCTTAGCGAAAAATGGTAAAATGGAAGTGACCAAACCACCAAAAATACCAATTTGCGAGGTGCATTTTCATGGATATGCAGTTAGAACTGCTTCCTTACCATTACTATAACACACTCGGTTTTGACGTCGAACTAATTGATTATATTAATTTGGTAGATGATTCGATTGTGTTAGAGAAAATTAAACCACTCTTCAAAGACGGAGGACGACCTCTTGTAGATCCAAGGACTTATTTTCGAATGCATTATCTCTACTTTACTCGTCCTGAAATCACATCTTTTCGTCAACTTTGTAAGCAGCTGATTGATCCCAAAAATCATGCTTGGCGCAACTTTATTGGCACTCCGAACATAAATGATGTGCCTGTTCACAGTAGCTTAAGCCACTTTCGAAAGGCAGTAACAGTAGAGTTGTTTTACGAAATTTTATTTGATCTCATCCGTCAAGCTTTGAAATTAGAGGGCTTCTTACCTGCCACACTTGCCGGCATTGATTCGAGGCCTGTTTATGCAAATGTGAATGGGTATAAAAAGAAACGATGCAACTGTGAAAGTAAAAAAACATGTGATTGCGAAAAGACCTATTCCGATCCTAATGCAAAAGTGGGAGTCCAACGAAATAAGGCCAATCAAAACAAGTTTTTCATTGGATATCGTAAGCATTCAATCGTGTGCCCTACCCCTAACGGGCAAGTAGTCTTACTATTCATTATTCTTCCACCCGATACTTCAGACGTAAATGTACTTCTTCCATTGATTGAAAAACTCAATCAAATAGGAGATTTAAAAGTGGATTTTCTGGCTGCTGATTTAGGATACTTTAGCGCTGAACATCAGATTGCTTCATTGGTAGAACACGATGTAGTAGTTGTGACGAACACTAAGGAAAACACTATTATCCCAGAAAATTGTTCCCCGAAGGGGAAACTAACATCTCTTTAGTTTGTTCTTCGCTTGAAATACTGTTACCTGTAATATCCACATCTTTAAACTGATATGTATCAAACTTTTCACCCTCTACAATTTCACTAGATTTAAAGAGTTTTTTAATTTTCTATAACTCTTTATCAGTTGGTAAATTAGGGGAATTGTTAGTACCTGTTGCACTGACAGTGCCTATACATTAATCACCTAAAATATACAAAAAAATACAATTATTTTAATAAATTATATCCCAGATTATTCATAAAGTAGATTCTCTCCGAGAATTATCCATAAATCAAAAGGTTTCTGAGAACCAAGTTCATTTTTGAGAGTTTTCTTTTTAGTTCATCTATTTTTCTAGACATTTGAGCGATACTGTTCCAATGAAGAATCTTCATAATTCAAAAATGGACAGACCTCTCTCTTTGTACCATATTAATCCTTACTCTTTTGTTGAAAGATAAGCTATTTTCTTGTAAACTTTTCATATGGAATCCCTTCCTCTTTCTTGTTTTTTAGTGGTGATTAAAACATATCAAAGTTAGGGATTCTTTTCATTTATTTTCACTCAAAAAGTGAAAATAAAAAAGCGAGAACTCCTTAGTGTTATAAGGGATTCTCGCTTTTTTGTGTACTCATATGAATAATGTAGGCTAGAATATAAACTATTTTATAGGTATAAGGGTTTTAGGATTTTTGAAATAAAAAAAAGAGACGTAACTAGTCTCTCATGCAATAAATATCATATAAATCATACCTATTAACAAAAACACACCACATAATATAAGTAAAACCTTTGCTAATGTTTCCATACAATCTCTCCTATTTACCGTTCCAAAATTACTTAAGACCCAATCCCAGCTCCTACAACGTAAGACAATCCGATTGAAATCATCATTGAGATCAAGCCAACGGCCCGGTTATCCTTTTCTATTTCTTCATCAATACGAAAAGTTGGAGTGAGGAACTCAAAAATAAAATAACCAATTAGGAGTAGTAAAAACCCAAAGAAGCCCCACCCTATCATTGTGATTAATGTATCATGATCTGCAATGGAGTAGCGAAAGATATTGGCTATCCCAAAGATTTTCCCACCTGTTGCCATAGCGACAGCAAGGTTTCCGTTTTTGATTTGTTCCCAATTTTTGTACTTTGTAACAAGCTCAAAAATGGTTAAGAACAACACTGCACATAAAACAACAACACTGTAATTGGCCGCTGATTGGATGTACTCATTTTCCCAAAAGCTATTCATACCTTCACTCTCTCCTTCCTTACTTTAACTCAATGATGGTAACCCCAGTTCCACCTTCAGAAGCTTCACCATATCGAGCTTTTTTGACAGATCGGTGGTTTTTCACATACTCCTGTACTCCAATACGAAGTGCTCCTGTTCCTTTTCCATGTATGATTGAAACCCTCGGATAACCTGCTAATAGCGCATCATCAATATATTTCTCAACCTTCATTAAAGCATCCTCGAACCGTTCCCCACGCAAATCTAGCTCTAGCTTCACATGAGAATCTAATCCTCTAACAGTCGCTAGAGGCTTTGTTTCAACAGGCTTTGCTCGACTCACATATTCAATGTTCTTTTCATTTACTTTCATTTTCATGATCCCAATTTGGACTTGCCAATCATGACTGCTAACCTTTTCAATTAAGTGTCCCTTTTGGTTTAACGTTAGAATTTGCACTTCGTCACCAGGCTCAAGCTTGTTTGAGTAAGCTGTTGATTGTTTCGTAACTTTCTTTTTTTTCACTAATTGAGGGGCAGCACCTTCTAATCTTTTACGAGCCTCAATTAGTTCATGATCCTTTATCGCGGAATGCTGAAGTTTTTGCAATCCCCTCAAGTGCGCAATAATTTCTTCTGCTTCCTGTTTTGCTTTTTCAATAGATTCAGCTGCTTTTCGTTCTGCCTTTACATACATTTTGTCTCTTTTTTCATTAAATTCATTCACTTGTTTTTGAAGATCTTGACGGGTCTCCTCCGCTTCTTTTCGAAACGCTTTTGCTTCCTCCATTTGTTGCTCGGCCATCCTCCGATTATCTTCAAGTGAAGCAATCATATTCTCGACTTGATTGGTTTCAGAGCTTACATGAAGTCTTGCGTTTTCAATGACATCCTGATGTAATCCTAATCGTTTTGATATCTCAAATGCATTACTACGACCAGGCACCCCGATTAATAATCTGTAGGTTGGACTTAGTGTTTCAACATCAAATTCAACACTTGCATTACTAACCCCTTCACGGTTGTATCCATACGCTTTTAGTTCTGGATAGTGAGTGGTCGCGATCACTCTCGCACCACGCTTATATACCTCGTCCAAAATAGAAATGGCTAGTGCTGCCCCTTCTTGCGGATCTGTTCCTGCACCTAACTCATCAAACAGCACAAGGCTTTTGGAATCCACATTTTTTAGGATTTCAACAATGTTTACCATGTGAGAAGAAAAGGTACTTAAGCTTTGTTCAATGGATTGCTCATCCCCAATATCTGCATAGACAGATTGGAACACGCCCATCTCTGAACCATCTAATGCCGGGAGTTGTAATCCTGATTGAGCCATTAAGGTAAATAGTCCAACTAGCTTCAATGTGACTGTTTTACCACCTGTGTTTGGCCCGGTTATGACAATACTTGTAAAGTCTTTTCCAAGTTCTACATCGTTTGGTACCACTACATCATTAGCTATTAAAGGGTGTCTAGCTTTTACTAATTTAATATAGCCTTTATTATTCATGATTGGCTTTGAGCCTTTGATCTTCTGACTGTAAGCGCCTTTTGCAAACATAAAATCAATCTCTGCGAGGAGGCCAACATTCTGAATTATTGGATCGGCCTCCACTGCTACTTCCTTTGAAAGCTCCATTAAGATTCGCTCAATTTCAATATGTTCCTTTAGCTTGGCTTCATGTAATTGATTATTTAATTCCACAACGGATTGTGGCTCGATGAATAGTGTGGCTCCTGACGCCGATTGATCGTGAACCGTCCCACCAAATGCACTGCGGTATTCCTGCTTTACAGGGATCACATAACGGTCATTTCGAATGGTGATTATGGCATCTGAGAGCATTTTTTGAGTAGTGCTAGACTTGACCATATTCTCTAACTTTTCTCTGGCTCTCGATTCAAATGTTTTCATTTGTTGGCGGAGTGTCTTTAGCTTTTCACTTGCACCGTCTAACACTTCTCCATGATCACCAATACAGAAATTGATCTTTCTTTCCAAATCAAGTAAGACAATTAATTCAACAGCAAAGCCTTCAAGAAATGGAATAGAAAGTTCAGCTTCTAGTAAATCTTCAATAAACTTCTTAACCTGCCTTGTTGCATATATCGTACTTGAAATATTTAATAGTTCATGTGGACTTAGCGTGCTTCCGATTTTGGCACGTTTGGCAAAGGCACTTATATCATAAATTCCACCGAGCGGTATATTTCCCTTTAAACGAAGAACATTTGTGGCTTCGTCTGTCATCTCTTGCCACTTTACTGCATCTTCAAATGAAGTAGTAGGTGTTAATTTTTCTATTTTTTCTTTTCCAAGCGATGAGGCTGCATGCTTAGCAAGCTGAGCTTTCACTTTTCCATATTCTAGTACTTTCAATGTGCGTTCTAGCATGATGACAACACCTTTCCCTATATGCCTCTTACTGATGTCTGTGTAAAAACGCCTTCAACTGTTCTAGACTCCAGGCATTCACTACATTTTCTTTACGGATCCAACCCTTTTTTGCTACGGAGACTCCAAGATCCATGTATCCTAACTGATCGATATGATGAGCATCCGTATTTATGATCACTTTTACGCCTGCATCCTGTGCCTTCTGTATATAAATAGAAGATAGGTCCAAGCGATTTGGGTTTGCATTTAATTCGAGTGCTGTATTTGTCTCTCGAGCTAGCTCAATTAACATGTCCATATCGACGTCATACCCTTCTCGTCTTCCAATTAATCGACCTGTTGGATGAGCAATTATATCTACGTGAGCATTCGTAAGTGCATTCTTTAATCGTTTCATGATGGTTTTTTGGTCCTGTGAGAAACTAGAGTGAATGGAAGCAATAACAATATCCATTTCTTCTAATAGTTCATCATCATAATCTAAACTTCCATCAGGTAAAATATCCATTTCAACACCTGTTAATATCGTAAAGTTTTTATATTTTTGATTCAATCGTTTTATTTCTTCATGTTGCCTTTTCAGCCGCTCCACTGTTAATCCATTAGCTACGCGTAAATATTTAGAATGGTCAGTTATGGCCATATAAGAGTACCCACGTGCTATACAAGCTTCTGCCATTTGCTCGATTGTATGTGCACCATCACTCCAGGTTGAATGCATATGTAAATCGCCCTTGATGTCTTCAATTTTAACTAAAGGAACCTGAGCTCCAAAAATTTCTATCTCTTTGTCTCCAACCCGAAGCTCAGGTGGAATATAAGTCAATCCAAAATACTGATAGAATGCTTCTTCGGTTTCAAAGGTAGTCACTTCTTGGTTCTCGATATTCTCCACACCGTATTCGCTGATCTTTAAACCACGCTCTTTGGCAACCTGCCTCATTTTAACATTATGATCTTTCGATCCTGTAAAATGATGAAGCGTTGTAGCAAATTCCTTTGGTTTTACAAGTCGAAAATCAACGGATACCTCATACTCATAGTCTAAAACCAACGATACTTTCGTTTCGCCACTGGCGATCACATCTTTTACTTTATTAATACGAAGTAATTGCTCTTTTACAGCTATTGCGTTATAGGTCGAAATGATAAAATCTAGGTCCTTAATGGTTTCCCTAACCCTTCTCAAACTACCTGCACGTGAAAAGGAAACAATTTCAGTCATACCACAAAGATTGCTTTCTATTTCTTGAGCGATCGGGAGCATAAACGCAATAGGTAAACGATCTGGTCGATTTCCTACCTCTTGAATGGCTTGAAGAATTTTTTGTTCCGACTTTTCACCAAAGCCTGCTAAGCCTCTAATTTTTTGTTCCTCACACGATTCCTTTAAACCATTTATATCTATTATTCCAAGTTCTTTGTATAGCTTGGCAATTTTCTTTCCACCTAGTCCTGGTAGCTTCAATAAAGGGATTAGTCCTGGTGGAACTTGTGCCTGCAATTCCTCTAATACATTTGAATGTCCTGTTTGCAAGTACTCCTCTATCACAGCTGCCGTTCCTTTACCAACCCCAGGTAAAGCAGTAATATCATCTATCTCTGTTATAGGGCGTTCATCCTGTTCAATGGATATGGCAGCTTTTCGAAAGGCAGCCGTTTTGAACGCATTTTCACCCTTCAATTCCATATAAATCGCAATCATTTCTAATAATTGAGTAACGTCTTTTTTATTCATGGTTAACACCGTCCAGTAAGTTCTTATAAAAAGGATACAAGGAAATGAGGAAAATGTACAATCTATGCAAAAAACTCCCATTACATTGTAATGAGAGCTCGTACGATTAGAGATTTATACTTTCAATCCAAAGATCACGAATGGTTCCAGAAAAAATAGGTGTATGTTTTACAATGGTCATCGCGATAAAGGAATCTTGCATATGAACTTGTATATTTTCAACCGGTACCAATGCCCCTATATAAAGTAAAATAAAGACGATTAAGTAGACTTCAACAAAACCTAATACTCCACCAGCCCATCCATTAATTTGCTTTAGAATTGGCATATGAGCAAGGAAATCTAGCATGGAACCTAGTATTTGCATAATAATTTTTGTTCCGAAGAAAAGAAGGGCAAATGCGATGGCGTTATAGTAAGCCAGCTCTAAATTTTCACTACTAAAGATAAGCGACATCATACTTCCATCACTTAGTTCTGGATAGGGAACCCACAGCTTTAGTTTTGGTGCAAGATCATCATAATACAAATAGGATACTATAAACGCTGCAATAAATCCTGTTAGATGAACGATTTGGAGTATGAAGCCGCGTCTTAATCCAATGATGAAACCTATACCAAGAATAAGTAAAATTGCTAAGTCTAGCATAGTATGTCAACCCTTTTCAGTCTTAATTTTTTCTAATATCGCTTCTAGTTCATCTTTTACTTTTAAGTAATCATGAACGACATTGACCGCAGTTAAAACAGCCAGCTTACTACTATCAAGTGTCGGATTCTTCTCACTAATTTCTCTCATTTTATCGTCTACTATTGAGGCAACTAATCGTATAAAACTAGTACTCTCACTACCGATTATTGAATATTGTTGCCCATATATATCTACTGTTGTCCTTGTCTTTTTCTGTTCAGACATTAGTGTTGCCTCCCGCTCATACAAGAATCCTTGTAAATATGATAACACGAACCTATACTATTGGAAAGAACTAGTATAAGTAGGTTATGATGATACAAGTAAAGTTTACTCGCCCTAGGAGGAAATCTGTTTTGTCTACTAAAGTTATCGTAGTAAATCAAGATACAATGAATAAAATGAAAGAACACTATAAACCCTTTTTACTAGATAAAATTCCACCAGGTGGAGTGTTTGCGGCTAAGCCTCCCACTTGCATGGTTACGGCCTATCGCTCTGGAAAAGTTATGTTTCAAGGTGGTCTTGCGGATCAAGAAAGTAGTAATTGGGAAGGACAACCTTCTGTTTCAAAGCCTAAATCATCTAGTCCAAAAGCTAGGTCAGACCAATACTCGATTCCAGTAGATATTAAGAATTTGGCCATTATTGGTTCTGATGAAGTTGGGACTGGTGACTATTTCGGCCCAATCACCGTCGTTGCAGCATTCGTTGAACCCTCGCAGATGGACCTTCTAAAAGAGCTTGGCGTTAAGGATTCAAAAGACTTAAAGGATCCTCAAATCATTAAAATTGCAAAAGACATTATTAAAATTGTTCCTCATAGCTTACTCATATTACATAACGACAAATACAACACCATTCAAGAGCGTGGAATGACTCAAGGAAAAATAAAATCATTGTTACATAATAAGGCGTTAGCCAATGTCTTGGATAAAATATCGCCCACAAAGCCAGACGGCATTCTCATCGACCAATTCGCCGAACCAGATGTGTATTATCGTCATATTAAAAATGAAAAACAAATCATCAAAGAAAATGTTTATTTTAGTACGAAAGCAGAAGGCGTTCATCTTGCCGTTGCAGCTGCTTCTATCATTGCTAGATACGCTTTTGTAAAAGAATTCGATAAGCTAAGTGAAAAAGTAGGGGTCACTTTACAAAAAGGGGCAGGACCGGGAGTGGACAGGATTGCGGCTCAGCTTATTAAATTAAAGGGAGAAGAGATTCTAAGAAGTTCAGCGAAGCTTCATTTTGCGAATACTGAGAAGGCGAAGAAGCTTATGAGATAATTAAAAAAGTTTGTTTGAGTAATTTAAAAATGATCAAGCAAACTCTTTTAAGTATTCTTTCGTACTATCATTATTCTTGTTTTTAAAGATCCCCCACATAGATCAAAGGTATGAATTTACATTATTTAATTTATCAGGATTCACAATATTATAAATGGCTAGAATTCTACTTTGCTCGATCTCAAAACCTAGAACAGCCCAAATACCTCTTGAATCCTCTAAAACGATCCCAGTTGACCCGTTTATGTTCTTTAAGGATATCTTCAACTCTTCTTGTTTCATGCTGTGAAGTAATTTTGAAAGAGAAGACAGTAATTTTGTAACCCTTGTTTGACCGTAAATAGGATGAATCGCTGCATTGGTCTTTCCGCCGCCATCAGAATAGTAGACAACTTCCTCATGTAAAATGTTTATCAATCCAATCATTTCTCCCTTACTAAAAGCAGAAATGAATTCACCTATTAATTGATCATGATTTTTTTTTTGTGAATCAGTTGATGGTTTCCTATATAATTTAGGAAGCTCCTTCTTCACCCTACTTAAGATTTTTCTGCAATTCGGTTCATTTTTTTGCACTATATCTGCAATAACCGAATACTCATACTGAAAAACTTCACGTAAAATAAATATGGCTCTTGCGTATAAGCATTTAGAGAAGTAAGAATTTTAATTAAAATACTGATTATCTTATCCCACTAGCTCAGAATAAGTAGTCGTGTTGGTGTTTTTCTTTAAGCTCTTTCTCTAAAAAGTGGTCAAGCAACCCTTAAATAAATGAGTTGATTGGAACAGTTGGTGCTAGGGCACCTGCTTAGAGCAGTGGGACAGGTGAGACTCA
The DNA here is from genome assembly GCF_049310945.1 of Bacillus sp. DJP31. Taxonomy (NCBI): domain Bacteria; kingdom Bacillati; phylum Bacillota; class Bacilli; order Caryophanales; family Bacillaceae; genus Bacillus; species Bacillus sp. DJP31. The sequence continues at coordinate 281,417 of NZ_JBMERO010000002.1, forward strand.
ACGCAAGGCGTTCTCGGCCGAGGAAGCTCACCGCCCACCCCGGGGAATGATGCATCCTCTCGTTACAATCAACCCCTATTCTAAAATGCAACAAAGTTTTTCGAAACCAGATTTTCTATAGAAAATCCCAAATAGACACAGACTTGACCTTTTCTTAAAAACAATTGGTGTCGGAGAATTTCGTTCTGAGTTAAAAGGATAATCATAATAAAAAAATGACCTAGTAGCTCTCGCTAATAGGTCATTAATCTATAGAGATATATTATCCCCTCAACACTGCACCTGTCTTTTTTTCAACAGCTTTTAACACTTTCCCATGTGCATTCACTACATCTTCATCAGTAAGCGTGCGTTCTGGATCAAAATAACGTAATGAGAAGGCAAGTGATTTCTTACCCGCTTCCATTTTTTCTCCTTCATATAAATCGAACACGTGGACATCTTTTAAAAGTTTTCCTCCGGCAGAAACAATTACTTGTTCGATTTCTCCAGCGGATATTTCTTTCCCAACCACTAGTGCAATGTCACGAGTGATGGAAGGATATCTCGGAACTGGAGCATAGTCTACTTTTGCTCCAAATAATGTTGAAAGCTTTTCTAATGACAATTCATACACATACGTTTCTTGAAGGTCTAGCTCTTTTTGAGTGGCAGGATGGATTTGTCCGATAAATCCTACATATTGACCACTTACAAATATGTGAGCCGTTCTACCAGGGTGTAGATCATTTCTTTCTGCTGCTTTGTATTCAACTGATTTGACGCCAATTGTATCAAAAAGTCCATCAAGAATTCCCTTTACCACATAGAAATCAACTAGTTTCTTTTCACCCTGCCATAAATGAGTATGCCATAGACCTGTTACAGCACCTGCGATTTTTTCTTCTTCGTTTGGCAATTCATCCTTAGCCCTTGGAATGAAGACGGAGCCAATCTCATAAAATCCTAACTGATCTACTTGACGATGTAGATTGTACTTAACAACATCTAGAAGGTGAGAAACTAATCCTAAGCGTAAAACACTACGGTCCTCGCTCATTGGCATCAATAATTCTACCGGCTGTAATCTCTCTTCCTCGTTTAAGAAGCGGTGAACCTTCTCCTTACTAGTTAGTGAGTAGGTTGTCGCTTGATAAAGTCCAGACCCTTCAAAAAACTTGCGAATTTGTCTACGAAGCTGTTGTCGTTCTGTTAAACGACCCGGTGTTTGCGCCCCTGCTGGTAGAGTAATTGGTAGACGATCATAGCCATAAAGTCTTGCTACCTCTTCAACAATGTCCTCTTCAATCGTAATATCACCGCGACGTGAAGGGATTGTTAGTTTAAACACATGATTATCTTCTGTGTAATCAAATTGAAGACGGCGTAGGATATCTTCGACAACTTCAGTCGTCATTTCTGTTCCTATAACTTTGTTGATTCTTTCTAAACTGATGTTTACGATAGCAAGTTCCACATTTAATTCATTTACTTCTACAGTACCTTCAAGGACAGTCCCACCTGCATACATCGCCATAAGCTGTGCTGCACGTTCAGCTGCTTCATGCGTACGTTTTGGATCTATTCCTTTTTCAAAACGAGTGCTCGCTTCACTTCTTAGGCCATGATCCTTGGAAGTTTTACGCACGGAAGCACCTGCAAAATACGCTGATTCAATCAAAATAGTTTTTGTATCGGATTGTACTTCTGAAGAAGCACCACCCATTACACCAGCTAGTGCAACAGCTTCTTTACCATTCGTAATAACTAAATGATCCGCTTTTAAAGTTCTTTCAACATTATCAAGGGTCACTAATTTTTCATCTGCATGAGCTCTTCTTACTAGGATCTCTTTTGAACCTAAACGATCATAATCAAAAGCATGAAGTGGTTGACCATATTCTAATAAAATGTAATTTGTGATATCAACGATGTTACTAATAGGACGAATTCCTGCACCCATTAATCGACTTTGCATCCAGTATGGAGAAGGACCAACTACTACATTCTTCACTACTTTTGCCACATATAAAGGATTATCATCTAGTGCATCTACGCGTACCTTAATATAATCACATGCTTTTTCTACACCTGGATTCACTTGAATTGTCGGAAACTTCACCTTGCGATCTAGTATCGCCGCAACCTCAAAAGCAACACCCAACATACTCAAGCAATCAGAACGATTTGGTGTTAAGCTGAGTTCTAAAATTTCATCGTCTAGGTTCAGTTGAACTAAAGCATCTGTTCCAACCGGGGCATCGCTTGGGAATACATAGATTCCTTCTGCAAACTCTTTTGGAACAAGCTTCCCTTCAATACCAAGCTCTTGAAGCGAGCAGATCATTCCGTTTGATTCTTCCCCACGAAGCTTTGCGCGCTTGATTTTGAAATCACCTGGTAACACAGCACCAACAGTTGCCACAGCAACCTTCTGTCCCTGAGCTACATTTGAGGCACCGCATATAATTTGGACAGGTTCTTCCAAACCTATATCTACTAAGCATTTATTCAATTTATCTGCATTCGGATGTTGTTCACGCTCTAAAACATGACCAACGACAACACCACTGACTCCCTTATTTAGGACTTCAACACCTTCTACCTCAATCCCGCTTCTTGTAATCAATTCTGCGAGTTCCTCGGCTGTTACTCCTGACAAATCTACATATTCACTTAACCATTTGTATGAAACAAACATTGTATTCCCTCCCCCTTACGCTCGTTTGAACTGTTCTATGAAACGACGATCGTTTATATAGAAATTTCGAATATCTTCAATTCCGTACTTCAACATCGCAATTCGTTCAGGTCCCATTCCAAAGGCAAACCCTGTGTACTTCTTAGAATCAAATCCTGCCATCTCCAACACATTGGGATGAACCATACCCGCACCTAGAATTTCAATCCAACCGGTTCCCTTACACACATTACAGCCTTCACCGTTACATATCTTACATGAAATATCCATTTCAACAGAAGGCTCGGTGAATGGGAAAAAGCTAGGACGCAGACGAATATTACGGTCAGCACCAAACATCTTTTGTGCAAACACACTTAGCGTCCCTTTCAGGTCACTCATTCGAATGTTTTCATCCACGACTAATCCTTCAATTTGCGTAAATTGGTGTGAATGTGTGGCATCATCATTGTCACGGCGATACACCTTACCAGGACAGATGATTTTAACGGGACCTTTCCCAGCATGCTTCTCCATTGCTCTAACCTGAATCGGTGAAGTTTGTGTACGTAATAAAGTGTCCTCTGAAATATAGAAGGAATCCTGCATATCACGAGCAGGGTGACCTTTAGGTAGATTTAACGCTTCAAAATTATAGTAATCACTTTCTACTTCTGGACCTTCTGCAATTTGATAGCCCATACCAATGAATCGATCCTCTATTTCTTCAACGATAGCTGTTAAGGGGTGGCTATTACCCTTTCGAACTGGTCTTCCTGGAAGTGTCACATCGATTTTTTGTGAGGCTAGCTTTTTCTCAATTTCAGCTTTTTCAAGAGTTGCTTGCATTTCTTCAATGGCATTAGTAATCGCTTCCCGAACTTTATTGGCTACTTCTCCGATAACTGGCCGTTCTTCAGCTGAAAGCTTACCCATTCCTTTTAACACTTCTGTGATAGGTCCTTTTTTCCCTAAAAAGCCAACACGAATATCGTTTAGTGCTTTTAGATCATTTGTCTCTTGAATTTGCTTCAATGCTTCTTGCTGAAGCTCTTGTAAACGCTCTTGCATGTGTTACTCCTCCTCTTTTTTTCCAAAATAAAAAGCCCTCTTCCCTGGTAAAGGGACGAGGACTTGATTTCGCGGTACCACCCTAATTACTAAAACTGTTTTGTTTTAGTCACTTCATTGTCATAACGGTTCTTCACCGGAGCACCTTTACGGAATTTAACCGGTCCAAGTGTCAACTCAAGAGGTGAATTCACTTATGTCTACCATAAAAGTGCTTTCAGTCTACGGCACTTTCTCCCTTAATGGCGATTTAAAAAGCTACTAGGCTCTATCAACGTTTTTTATATTTATTATGTAATTTTATACTATATGATATTACCTTAAAGTGTTGACAAAAACAAGTCGATTTAGACTTTTGTTCTTTTTTGGATCAGCCAAAATGGCAAATATAACAAAGTAAACAAAAACACTGTAACTGCCTCTAAAGTAAGAATGTAGTAAGGATAAGGTCCTAAGAAATCTAGTAAACTAGCATTCGTTGGCTTTCTGGCTAAAAACATGTAGTTACCACCTGTCCATTTATTCACCCAAAAGACGAAAAATGCGATGACATTTAGTGCAAAGATTGCCTTCCAAATTGAATAAAACGTTGGATAGAATTTTTCAATCCAGACCATATATAAGCATGAGAGCATAATAGCGATATGGGCAATAAAAAAATGAAAGTATCGGTAATGCGGAAAGTCAAAAAACAGTTCCGGTGTAAGTAAAGCTTGTGAAGCTCCTGCGAGCCCGAAGAAGTAAGCCACCTCAAACACGCGATAGCTATTCATGATGAGCATGATGATACTAAGAATTAAAGAAATAGAGCAGAGTTGAAGAGGTAAAGTATCATAAGGATCCCACATATCTGCCCCGGCAAACCAAATCTGTAAAGAGATCTCACTTACAATTAGTAGACCTATTAGTGTATTTCGAATCCATTTTTTTCGGTGTTCTACCTTCAGCGAGTTTCGATACGTGAACAATAACACTGCAAAAAAACCAAAGAGGAGGATCATACTTAGATGTGAGATTGAATATGCGACAAACGGATCCACTGCTTTTGAAGCAAAGAAGCTTGACATCACATTCCCACCTTTCAATTTTTTCGGTTGCTGTAAATTATTTAGCTTGTAAATAATACAGCAATATACCAGCTGCAACTGTTACATTTAAGGATTCTGCACTCCCGTAAATGGGGATATAAAGATTTTGATTGGTTACAGATAACCATTCCTTTTGAACACCTCTACCTTCATTTCCAACGATAAGTGAAAATGGCTGAGTAGGTGTAACATTTATGTAAGGTTCAGCATTTTCTAAGGAAGTACCATAAACAGTGTGTCCAAGACTTTGCAGCTTTGGGATCCATTCATTTAGACATCCCTTTACAATTGGGATATGAAAAATAGAGCCTTGAGAAGCACGGATAACCTTACTATTGAAAACATCAACTGTACCCTCTCCTACAATTACTCCACTGATACCTGCAGCATCCGCTGTTCGAATCAAGGTACCTAGGTTCCCCGGATCTTGGACAGCATCAATAAGTAAGTAAGCACCTGTTGCTGCCTCATCTAATTTGTGTTGTGGTTTCTTACAAATGGCTGCTACTCCTTGTGGGGTCTCGGTTTCTCCAAGCTCGTTCATTACCTCCTGCGAAACGATAATCACTTGTAGCTCATCCAGATTCCATTTTGAGGGTACTTGAAAACTCTCAGTTAGTAAAATCTCTTCTATGTATCCTTTTTTCTTTAATGCTTCCTCAACAAGATGTGGGCCTTCAATGATAAATTTCCCTGTGTTATCTCGTTCTTTTTTCATTTGTAGTTTTTTCCACTGCTTTACTTGGGGGTTAAGTCTTGATTCAATGCGTTTCATGTTCTCTCAAGTCCTTTACATTCATTGTATGTTACACCATTATATATTAATCCAAATACATATTTAAAGCATTCTTGTAGAAAGCTAAATCTGTGTTAGTCAATTTTTCCAAAAGAGGTGTATGAGATGAATTTAAACTTACGTAATGCCATTATTACAAATGTACAAGGAAATAATCATCAAGAGCTAGAAGACACCATCCTAGATGCGATTGAAAGTGGGGAAGAAAAAATGCTTCCGGGACTTGGTGTACTCTTCGAGGTAATTTGGCAGCATTCCGAACAAAATGATAAGCAAGAAATGCTAACCACTTTAGAGCAAGCGTTGAAAAAGTAAGGAGCAGATAGCCGCATTGGGCTATCTTTTTTCTTTAGATTTTAATAATCTAATCGAACAAAAGGCGCAAGCGCCACGTTTTGCCTCAGGCATAGCAAATGTTCCTAAAAGAAAAAAAGGGTGGTCTTCTCTTTTATTCTTTTAGGGTTATTTGACCTCGAGGGTCTAGGCGCTGGAGCTAGACATAGATCCTGTTTGAAAAAACTTATACTTTCTTATCTTTTTATAAAAAAAGCAACATAACAAATCGTTATGCTGCGCTGCTTCCTTAACTTACCCAAAAGTTATTTCTTTGACTGTATCTGCATCTAATTTCTTAATAACCTCTGTAATTAATTTAACGGCATTCTCGTAGTCATCACGGTGTAGCATCGCTGCATGAGAATGAATATATCGAGTAGCTACTGTAATGGAAAGGGAAGGCACACCGTTTGCTGTCATATGAATGGCACCAGAATCTGTCCCTCCCATAGGAATCGCATCAAATTGATAGGGGATGCCTAACTCATCGGCTGTATCTGTAACAAATTCACGTAATCCTTTATGTGACACAAGAGATGCATCATAAAGGATAATTTGAGGTCCCTTGCCCATTTTACTTGACGCTTCCTTGTCAGAGATTCCTGGAGTATCTCCGGCAATACCAACATCCACTCCAAAACCAATGTCAGGCTGAATCATTTGAGCTGACGTTTTAGCTCCACGTAATCCTACTTCTTCCTGAACCGTTCCAACGCCATATAAAACGTTTGGATGGTCTACACCTTTTAAATTCTTCAATACGTCAATGGCAATTGCGCAACCAATACGATTATCCCATGCTTTTGCTAACAGCATTTTTTCATTTTTCATAACTGTAAATTCAAAATATGGAACGACTTGATCTCCCGGTCTTACGCCAAATTCCATGGCCTCTTCACGACTAGAAGCCCCGATATCAATAAACATATCTTTAATGTCAACTGGCTTTTTACGGGCTTCAACTGAAAGAATGTGAGGAGGCTTCGAGCCGATAATTCCCGTAACATCACCAGATCTAGTGGAAATGGTCACTCGTTGTGCAAGCATTACCTGCGACCACCAACCACCAACTGTTTGAAAGCGCAAAAACCCCTTATCATCTATTTGCGTGATCATAAATCCTACTTCGTCTAAATGACCTGCAATCATAATCTTTGGACCGTTTGCATCTCCAACTTTCTTCGCAATTAAACTTCCTAGTCCGTCTGTTGTCACTTCATCAGCAAATGGCTCTATGTATTTCTTCATTACATCACGTGGTTCTCTTTCGTTACCTGGTATACCTTTAGCATCGGTTAATTCTTTCAACATAGTCAATGTCTCGTCTAATTGTTTTTTCAAATTGATAGACCCCCTTCTCATATGAATTCATTATATCGGATTCCGAATGAAATGTACAAAATTATCAGAAATTAATACCCAGTATTTTGTCGTTCATGATTTATGGTATTTTTCTGCATATATGCCTGTTCTATTTCATCAAAGCCGAACTGTAAAGCCTGTCCAAGTGCAAAATAACCTGAAACTAATTGATGGTATCCATCCCTAGTAGGATTCCCAGCAAAATCATGTATGTGAGCATATACTTTAATAAATATAGAAACCAGATCAGTATTAGTAACTGAAATCCCTATGTTAAAAGAATCCTTATGGAAATCTTTCTCAATCCCCAATGATAGTATGAAGTGAATGCCATCCACATATTCCTCTAACACTACTTCCTTAGATGAGGAAGGCTTTTTACTCCAAAATTTAAAGCACCTAGTTTCATTCGCAAGTTCGCCAAGCTCTACTAATAAGGCAAGCACTTTTCGCTCAAATAAGGATTCCTTTTCAAGACCATGTTCCATTTTAATTCTCTGATCAAGCTCTTGCTGCATTTCAAATAAATGATTTAAATTCAATTCAAACACCTCCTTTTTTATTATAACAAAAAAGTTTTTGAAACCTTACTATAGCTCAAAACGTATATAAGACTAATAGGAACTTGTTCGTAGGAGGCCCATGTTATGATCATTTTATTATTCCGTCTGTTTATAGTGTTTGCCATTGTCACCCTCATTTATGTCGGAATTAAATATGTCGTAAATCCAAAACGTAAACTAGAGCTAGCACAGGAACAGAAAAATTTTTATATCCACGACGATAAAGAAAACGTGCATAAGAACTTTTTTATTACCTATAAAGGGGCCATGTTTGAAGGAGAGAAATATTTAGGGACAACGGAAAACTCATTTGAGGTAGTTAGCATAAATGTTTCCGTTAAGCGCGCAGCAAGCTTACAAGGTTTTTCAAAAGACGATTTTTATTTTATAGAGCGAGAAATCTTAATTATGTATCCACAATCAACCGTTCATTGGAAAAGTCCTATAAAAGAGCTTGTTCAAAAAGCCCCTAAAAAAATAAAAATGCCCCTTAGCTAAAAATGGTAAAATGAAAGTGTCAAACAACCACAATACCAAATCAGCGAGGTGCATTTTTATGGATATGCAGTTAGAACTGCTTCCTTACCATTACTATAAGACACTTGGTTTTGACGTTGAACTAATCAATTATATTAACCTGGTAGACGATTCAATTGTGTTAGGGAAAATAAAAGGCTCTTCGCTATTTAGTGTTGAAAAAACAATTTACTAGTACGCATTTGAATCTAGCAATCCTTGTTTGCTACCTTGCAGGATCTCAGATTTTAGGTAGGTAGTCAAGGAGTGCACTTGACAACCTACCTAAAATCTAAGGGAGTATCGGCAAGCAAACGAAGGAACAGCTGTAGTCATGATTCAACAATCAAATCCAGCTTGTTCACTGTTGCATAGATCATGGAAATAAAGTTATCTGTGGAACGATATCCACGAGCTTTTCTTTTGGATGCTTGAACTAAACCATTTATCCCTTCAAGTAGCCCATTAGTCATCTTGGTGACAAACCATCTTAGGATGCCGTCCTTATGCTTTTTTAGCGACTTTGCTAGCTTGATCATGGGTTCAAGTTGTGAGCGAATTGCCCAGTCATACCATGCATCAAAGTAGTTGTCAGAAGTGATAGGTGATTGGGTCCACATTTTTTGTAGGGATAATTTCATACGATATGCACGGCCTGTCGCTAAGTCCATATCCTTTAGTTTGGCAAACGTAACCTCCTGTTTTTCTGTTAAGTTTTCTTGGTTCTTCAGCCATACATAGCGTGAATTTTTCAGTAATGGCTGAGTAGCTTGTTCTTGTCTTCGTACTTTATCTAGAGCCTCATTCACCAATTTCATCACTTGAAATTTATCGTAGGTAATTGAAGCATTGGGGAATTTTTTTTCAATACCTGAAATAAATGCGGGGGACATGTCGGAACAAAATTCTTTGATTTGAGTGCTCAAAACCCCTTTACTATCAAGGAATTCGCAAAAATCTTGTAATACATCTGCACCCATACCTACTGTGACAAATAGTAGCCGTTTGGTATCTATATCAATAAATAATGTCACATATTTATGTCCCTTTGTACGTGAAGTTTCATCCATGGCGACACGGGTTACGTTAGATACGTCGATATTTTCCATCGCTTTATCCACATAATAATTAAATACGCTCCAAAGACGGTTGTCATGTTCACCAACTTTACGGGCTACAGCTGCGACTGGCATGTCAACCATCAGTGACATAACATGGTTTTCGAATAATAAAGTTAATCCTGCACCAGGTCGTGCCCAACCAATGACAACCGTACGTATTTTTCCACATGATTCACATGTAACTCGTGGCATTCTTGCATGCAGAACGGTGCGATATTGCCAAAAATCAAGATGTCTATTCTTTCATAAGGCGTACCCTCCTAAGTAATCTACTAGTTTTTACCTAGTATAGACAACTTTATGAAACAGTAGACTAAACACTAAATAGCGAGGAAGCGTTTTTTTCGAGTTCCTTCTTTCTGTTGTACAATTGTTTCTCCGAAGTCCACTTGAAGTTGCT